>JABMRP010000249.1 GCA_013202535.1 Planctomycetota bacterium | reverse complement strand
GCCCAACACGAGCAGCGGCATGGTCACCACCAGAAGATAGCCACCGGGCAAAGAGGAAGCGGGAATCTTGGCCGCCGGGCGGTCTTCCGGCTCCGCGTCCATCGTGATCACCCGGACCACGCGGAGATAGTAAAACAGACTCAGCACCGTATTGAGCCCGCCGATCACCAGAAGCACGATCAGCCCCGCGTTGGCCAACGAGGCGAAGATGGTGAACTTGGCGGCGAACCCGGCCAGCGGCGGCAATCCGACCAGGCTGAACAGAACGATCGACAGGCAGACGGCCAAGGCGGGCGAACGGCGAATCAGGCCCGCGTAGTCGGCGATCTCTTCGCTGCCGATCGCGTTGCGGAGAAAGGCCACCGCGGCAAACGCGGCAAGGTTCATAAACAAGTAGACGCCCATGTAGAAACCCAGAGCGGCCACCGCGGGAACGGCCGACTGGGTCGTGCCGACCAGGGCAACCGCCGCAGCCACGGCCATCATCATGTAGCCGGCATGGGCGATGGTCGAGTAGGCCAGCAGCCGTTTCATGTTCGTCTGACCGTAGGCGGCCAGATTTCCAAACGTGCAGGTAATAGCCGCCAGCAGCGAGATTAATCCCACGGTGAAGCTTCGCACGCCCTCCAGCGAAGCGAGTCCCGCGGCGCTGTCCAGCACGCCAAATCCGAGGGCCAGTCGCGTCAGCAATGCCAGCGCGGCGGCTTTGGAGGCGATCGAGAGAAACGCGGCCACCTCGGCCGTGGCCCCCTCGAAGACATCGGGTGTCCAGAAATGGAAGGGCACGGCCGAGAGCTTGAACGCCAGACCCACCATCAGCATCAGCCCGCCCAGGGCCAGCACCATGGTGCGGTCGACCGCCGCGCCCGACTGGAGCATGTCGACCAACACGGCGGTCATTGTGGGCAGATGGGCCGACCCGAGGGTGCCGACCAGCAGGCTGATGCCGTAGAGCATCACGCCGGCGGTTCCCGCGCCGAAGACGGCGAATTTCAGCGCGGCCTCACTGCCGGCGCGACGCTGTTTCAATATTCCGGCCAGGGCATACGACGGCACACTGGCCATCTCGATACCCAGGAAGACGATCAGCATGTGGTTGGCCGAGACCATCAGACACATCCCCAGCACGGCACCGAGCACCAGCACGTAGAACTCGGTCGCGGTAGCCCGATCGGGAACGCCGGAGATACGCGTGTAGACGGTAAACAACAGCACGAAGGACAGCAACAAACATCGCATGAAGACCGAGAAGCCGTCGAACACCAACATCCCGGTGAATATTTCCTGAGACTGGCCGACGGGCCACTGCAGGACGGCCAGAACCAGGGCTACGCCCGATCCCAGCAGCATGACCCCCAGCGCCGCGCTGCGCTGCCGGGGCAAGAGCATGGCCGCCAGCAATAGGACGACGATCGTCGCGCACAAGGTCAACTCGGGCGCGAACGCGCCGAGCGAATCCCGCGTGTTGTCCAGTAGGTATTCGATCTGTTGGGCAAAGCTCACGGCTGTGGATGTCCCTCAATGTTGAAAGCGGGTGGAGAGGGGACCGGCGGGACCGGGTCGTTCGGAGGAGAGCCGGCAACGGGAGGCGTGGCCGGCGCCGCGGCCGGGGGAACGACCACGAGCGATGCTGCCGGCGTTTCCTCGGCTTCGGCCGCACGGGCAGCAAGTCGCGGCGCCTTGACCGTCTCGGTCCAATCGGCCAGATCATTGGCCGTCTTCGTTACCGTGGGCTCCATGTAGTTGAACACGGCCTTGGGATACATGCCGAACAGAATGGCAAAGACCAGCAGCGGCACGGCGATCGACAGTTCGCGAGGAGTAATTCGCGTGATTTCGTCTTCGTGTGGGCCGGTGTACTCGGGGCCCAGGTAGACGCGCTGCAAGGTCCAGAGTATGTACGCGGCGGTGAGGATCACCACGAAGGCGGAGATCACGGCCAGGGCCATGCTGTACTTCCAGACCGACAACACGACGAACACCTCGCCGATGAACCCGCACAAACCGGGTAACCCCAAGCCGGCAAAGAAGATGCCGAACGACAACCCGCTGTAGACGGGCATCTTGGCGAACAGGCCGCCAAACTTGTTCAGGTCGCGATGATGCACGCGGTCGTAGATCACGCCGACCAAGAAGAACATGCCGGCGGAGCTGATCCCGTGGGCGATCATCTGGAACATGGCCCCGTTCAT
>JABMRP010000248.1 GCA_013202535.1 Planctomycetota bacterium | reverse complement strand
CTCTCATGGCTTCCCCTGGCAAGATTGGAATAAGGAAACCGCGAATTATAACACAACGAACCACGTTTGAGATGGGCCCCCACGGATGGGTGTTCAGTGCGTACCGCGTGCGGTGCGTCGTGGCATTGACCGTGCGGTTGCGATGAGGGAGCGTATACCACACCCATACGCCAACGGCGTATTCCAGCAAAGCCCGGGGTCGCGCAGCGCACCCCGGGTTGACGGTCTCCCAAACGTCACACACCTCGAAGGGGTTTTACAGTCGCCTTTGTGTCGACGTGGGATCCACCGATGACCATTTTACGTGGTTGCGGCAATGCGATCAAGCGCGGGACGACCAGCATCGCCATGTAAAACCCCTTCGGGGTTTATACGGTTGGTGGCGACTCGCAACCCGGGGTGCGCTGCGCGACCCCGGGCTTTGTTGTATCGACGCCTTCGGCGTGTGCAGCGGGGCGGCGCCAAACGGTGTACGCCGAACGCTTACCCGCGGGAAGACGGCCAGGAACTCCCCCCCGTACCGCTGCCCTTGAGTCGTTGGGACGGACGCCTCGCCTTTTTTGTGGAGAACCGGCAAGATCCCGGTCGAAGCAAAGCAGGAGGTGCGGACATCCCCACGAGCGATACAGGCTATCCATGCCCCGTAGACTACCTGTTCTTTCGGCGATGACGGCATATTGCCTCATGACCGCCTACTCCACCGTCGGGCTTGCGGCGGAGGGTGACCGCTGCAATCGCCCGTGCGAGGAAACTTCGCTGAGTGAAAACCTCAAGCGGCTCGCCGCTCGGCTCCACGGACGGGGCTTCCTCGAGGCCGAGTACCTCTACACGGGCGAAGTTTTCACCAATACCCACGGCGGCATCAACACCAACAAAGCGATCGAGTATCGGGGAAACTTCGACCTTGTGATCACCGCCGACTTGGACCAGGCGAAACTGGCCCCCGGCGGGATCTTTGTCATCTATGGTCAAAACGGCCACGGACGCGGGCTGACCGAGCGGCACGTCGGCGATTGGCAGGTGCTCAGCAATATCGACGCATGGGACTTCGCCCAGGTCAGCGAATACTGGTGGCAGCGGGGCCTGTGGGACGATCGGGTTACCGTCCGGGTGGGGAAACAGGACGTCAACGATGCCTTTGCCGTGGTGGAGATGGCCGGCGATTTCATCAACTCGTCCTTCGGCTTCCATCCCACGATCCCCATGCCCACCTTCCCCGACCCGAGCATGGGCGCCGCGGTTTTCTTTGAAGTCACCGAGCGGGTGACTTTCGAGGCGGGTGTTTGGGACGGTATTCCCGACGGCAGGAACTGGGGCTTTTCCGGTACGGGCATTACCTTCTCGACCGTCGAGTTGAGCGTCGATTACCACTTGGGTGGAAACCGTTCCCTGCCGGGCTCGGTTCACGCCGGCTCTTGGTACCACAGCGGCCCATGGGACGACCTGACCCCCGGTTCGACGCGCATCTTCACGGGCAACCACGGCATGCACCTCGAGGCCCAGCAGATACTGCTGCCCGAAGCGTGTCGAGATACCGACGAAGAAACGGCCCAAGGGCTCGGCGGCTTCTTTCAATACGGCTGGTCGCCGCAGGACCGCACGGTGCCCCACCAGTATTTCGGCGGCGGATTGAGCTACACGGGCCTGCTATGCAATCGCGATGCCGACGTCCTCGGGCTGGGCGTCGCCCATCTGCTCTTCAGCGACCGCCTGGGCGATCTACCGCCCGAGACGGCCATCGAGCTGTTCTACAAGGCCCGAATCACGGAGCGGGTCATCCTTCAGCCCGATCTGCAATACATCGCCCACCCCAGCGGCCAGTACCGCGACGCGCTGGCTTTTGGATTGCGCTTCGAGGTGACACTGTAGCGGACGCGGGGTGGTCGGCAACGGCGTGTTCTGGTAGAAATGGTTCCGGCACGTCGGCCTCGTATGGACCCAAGGCGACGACGTTCCCGTACGAGTTCGCATCCCTCCGAGGAAGGCCTAGCCCGGATGATTCGTCAGTCTGCTTACGGTGGTTGTAATGCCTTGTGCAACAATGGGTTATGGCCATCTTACCCAAACCGCCGCGCGGGTCCTGTAGGGAACACACCGCAGAGACGCGAAGAGCGCTGAGGAGAATAATCTCTGCGCTCTTCGCGTTTCTGCGGTGCAGACCTGTCTTTGTATCGCGGATTCGCGGACAATTCGGGCTAGACGCGACGCCGGGCCGCTGAAGACGACGTGGTGTTCCCCCTACCATGTCCCGGCCAAAAAGGCGCCACGCTTGCGAGGGTCCATGGACGACCCGGGTAAGTGTAGCTAAACTGTTGCGAGAAAACCACTTATGGCTTTTCGCCATAGGACGGAAATTGACCGAAAACGCCCGGCGGGACCGTCTTGGCGAAATCGGCCGTGGAAAGGTGGCGGACAGTCGGAAATGCGGGGGGGACGCACGTCGCCTTGGACGATCGGGCGAAACGACGTAGAATCATGGGTGAGCCCCGTTTCCACATCGTGACGACTCCCGCGCCCACTCCCCCGCAAGAAAGCCCCCGCGACTCCCGCATGTGATGAGCAACGAATTCGACGAATACCGTGGTGCCGATCCGGAATCGACCGTCGTTTGGCTGATGGAGGCGCCTGTGCTCCTGACCCCGGACGACCTGCCGCGTGTGGCGCCGCCCGTGCCCCGGCGGCGCCATTGGCTGCCGGCGCTGCTGTTTCTGTTGACGTGCGCCAGTACGTTTTGGGCCGGTTCGTGGTCGTACCAATCGTGGCTCGCCGGGCTGACCTACTCCGGCGCGTTGATGACGATCCTGTTGTGCCACGAATTCGGCCATTTCATCCAGGCCCGGCGCTACGGGGTCTACGCTTCGTGGCCCCATTTCATTCCCATGCCGCTGCCGCCGATCGGCACCATGGGGGCGGTGATCGGCATGGCCGCTCATCAGGGCGATCGCAAGGCGCTGTTCGATATCGGCATCACCGGTCCGATTGCCGGCCTGATCCCCACGCTGATCTGCTGCGTGGTGGGCATTCATCTTTCGGAGTTGAAGCCCGTGTCGGATTTCTCCGCCGACTCGATGCAGTTTGGCGAGCCGCTTCTGTTGCAGTGGCTCGTCCAGTTGAAATTCGGCGCGATGGCCGCCGATCAGGTCGTGTTGATCGGCCCGATCGGCATGGCCGGCTGGGTGGGGTTACTGATCACGGCCCTGAACCTGATGCCCATCGGCCAACTCGACGGCGGGCACGTGCTTTACGGCCTGCTCCGCGAGAAAGCCCACTATATCGCAACGGGCCTGCTTCTGGCGGCCATCGCCGCGGTAATCATCTCCGGCACGGTCGCCTGGAGCCTGATGCTGTTTCTCTTGGTCCTGATGGGCCCAAAACACCCACCCACCGCCGACGACACGGTCCCCCTGGGCCGCGTCCGCATCGCACTCGGCTGGGCCATGCTCGCCTTCGTCATCATCGGTTTTACGCCGGAACCGTTTATTCTTGAGTAGGCGTCGTAGCAGGCACACTCCGTGTGCCGTCCGCCCTGGTTCCCGCTCGCCAACAGTTCTGTGCCACTGCTTGCCTGCAAGCAGTGCATGACCGGAAAACACGTCCGTACGATGGCTCTCCGAAGCCGTCGTTGTGCCTGATTCAATTCGACGGCCTCGGAGGACCATCGTACACCTCACGCGGCACGCGTTGATCAGTTCACATCCGAATACACCTCCAGATCGCCGTGCTTCTCCATGAGGTCTTTCACGCCCGCGGCCGTTACTTTGGTTCCGGAGAGTACAAGCTCGCATGAGTCGGGCAAGGCGGCAAGATGGACCAGTCCGGCATCGGTGACTTGGGTTCCCGTGAGATCAAGTCTGCACAGGTTGGGCAGTGCGACAAGATGTTGAAGTCCGGCATCCGTGATCGGTGTGCCTTTGAGGTCAAGGTAAGCCAGGCTATCGAGTTCCGCCAGATAGACAAGGTTTTCGTCGGCGATCTTAGTTCCGGTCAGGTCCAGCCACTCCAGCCGGTCCAGATCTCCAAGCCACTTCAGACCGCTTCCGGTAACCTTCGCCCTGCTCAAGAAAAGCGCTTCCAAGTTGGTCAGACGTCTAAAATGCCGAAGCCCGGCATCGGTGATTGCGTTGTCCTCGAGTTCGAGCCAGTGGAGTGCCGTCAGGTTTGCCAGATGCTGCAGTCCGCGATCGCCAATTTGTGTCTCGCTTACCACCAGGAACTTGATTTGTGTCAGTTTCCCGATCGCCGCGCATCCTTCGTCGGTTAGCTTGCTGCCGGAAAGATCCAGCCAATCTAGCTTCGACAGTCCCCGCAAGTGAACCAGCCCGGGACCGTGAACGTCCGTCTGCCCAAGCTCTAACATCTCAAGCTTCGTTGCCCCGGCCAAGTGGCGCAACCCGGCGTCGGTAACTCGCGTTTCGCGCAAACCCAAGTCGACGAGAAGTTCCGCCATTTCCGCCAGGTGCTTCATCCCCTCATCCGTGACTTGAGTCGACGTGAACAGACAGACTTTTTCCAGCTTTGGCAGTCGGCGGATCTGAACAGCCAGTTGCTCCAAGCCCTCGTCGTCGATGGAGTTTTGTCGGCCGGGAACGGGGATAACAAGGCCCACGAGGAGATGGGCGACGTCGCCGTACATGTCGTTGACCCAGTCGTCGCCGATTGCGCGTCGCAGCCACTCCGGGCCCGGCTCCGGCAATGTGCTGTCCCATTCCCCCTCGTCGTCAATTTGAAAGTCGTAGCCAGCCCCGCTCACCGGTTCCAGTGACCGAATTGCCTGAACGGCCCGGTGCTGGCGCACGAAACGGGTGCATAAGCCCATCAACAACGCCACCACGGCGGTACACACGAAGAGCGTTCGCAGCCGGAATTGGAACCAGCGGCGGCGGCTCTTGGGGGCGGGTTTGGGCGTTGGATCGTCCATCGTGGTGGTTTCGTGTTGTGGGTTTCTTCCGTACAGTAGCCATCTCGCTCCGCGAGAT
>JABMRP010000247.1 GCA_013202535.1 Planctomycetota bacterium | reverse complement strand
TGCGAAGGACGCTCGACAGCATGGCAACGCCGTGCTCGGTGAAGGCGTACGGTCGTCTGCGCAAGCCCATTTTGGCCGACGGATTGGAGATCACAATCCGTGACCTCCAATCCTCCAACTCCTGCTGGGAAAGCTGGAATATGCGGTGCTTACTGTCCCATTTGATGATGGCAACGCGAAGTTGATCGTAGCACACAAGCCACGGTGGGGCAACGCAAAGATCTCCTGTCGGTGGTCGCGGGGAAGCCGTGTCGTGAGCTGGCGTTGCTGTCCCGTTTTCCCGGCTCCGGATACCTCCGGGGGGGGCGCGTCGTTCCGGCTCGAAGCGAGAGCCGCGTTTCGGTCGGGGCGGCCGTCGAGGGGTGCTTTCCCTATTCCCCCATCCGGCCATACAATGTCCACACGGGGACCTCGCCGGACTTCGGTGGGACCCGCGGTGCTTGAACATGCAGGGGAACAGGACTCCATGGCCCATACGATCGTGGTTGTCGGCGCGTCGGGCGATCTGACCAGCCGCAAGCTGGTGCCCGCGCTCTACTCGCTTCATCGGAAGGACCGGTTGCCGTCGGATTTGCGGATCGTCGGCATGTCGCGTAGCCCGTTTACCCACGAGGCGTGGCGCGCGAAGCTGGCCGAGTCGACCGCCCGGTTTGTCGGCGAGGGGTTTGACGAATCGGCCTGGGAGCGGCTTGCCTCGTCGATCTACTATCAACAGGGCGATATTACACGGCCCGAGGACGTTGCCGCCCTGGGTGCCTTTCTCGACCGGTTGGAAGGGGAGGGCGGTGCCACGCGGGTCTACTACCTCGCTACCGGGCCGCAGTTCTACGAACCGGCGGTGCGCCATCTCGGCGCGGCGGGAATGGCCCATCAGGAAAACGGCCCGCGGCGCGTGGTGATCGAAAAACCATTCGGAACCGATCGTGCCAGCAGCCGCCGCCTCAACGAAGCCGTGCATGCGGTCTTCGCCGAATCCCAGGTCTTTCGTATCGACCATTATCTCGGCAAGGAGACGGTCAACAACATCCTCGTGCTGCGATTCGCCAATACGATCTTCGAGCCGGTATGGAACCGCAATTACGTGGAGCACGTGCAGATCACCGCGGCCGAGGAAGTGACGGTCGAACACCGCGCCGCGTTCTACGAAACGGCCGACGTCTTGCGCGACATGTTCCAAAATCACCTGATGCAGCTTCTCACGCTTACCGCCATGGAGGCGCCTTCTCGGTTCGAGGCCGAGGCGGTTCGCGACGAGAAGGTCAAGGTGCTCCGCGCCATGCGCCCCACCGACCCGGAAGAGGTGGCCGCCAGCACGCTACGGGGCCAGTACCGAAGTTATCGCGACGAGCCGAACGTGGACCCCGCCAGCCGCACGGCGACGTTCGGCGCGGTCCGGCTGTACATCGACAATTGGCGATGGCAGGGCGTCCCTTTCTATCTGCGTTCCGGCAAGGCCATGTCCTGCCGGACGACCCAGATCGTGATCCAGTTTCGCCAGCCGCCGCACGTCATGTTCGGACCCGAGTTGCAAACAGCCCGCGAGTCCAACCGGCTGGTCATCCAGATTCAGCCGGCCGAGGGAATCCAACTGCATTTTCAAACGAAGGTTCCCGACCAGGGGATGAGGACGCGGCTGACCGCCCTGGATTTCAATTTCCAAAGGGCTTTTGCCGACGAGATGCCGGAAGCCTACCAGCGGTTGCTCCTGGACGCAATGCACGGCGACGCGAGTTTGTTTGCGCGCAGCGACGAGGTGGAGCTTTCTTGGGGGATCATCGATCCGATCCAAACGGTTTGGGAAACGAGCCGGCGGCCGGAATTGGAGCTGTACGAGGCCGGCGCGTGGGGACCGCCCGTTTCGACCCAGTGGATGCGCCGCCAGGAGCGGCAGTGGTTCGACGCGTGTCCGATCCTACACTAGGACGCTGCCATGGGATCGCCCCGGTTCAACGTATTCTCCAGCGCGGAGCAAGTTGCCCGCGACGCGGCCAAGCGTTTCGTCGATCTGGCGCGCCCGGCAATCGACGCTCGCGGGCGGTTTGCCGTCGTCTTGGCCGGAGGCTCGACCCCGCAAGCCATGTACCGTCTGTTGGCCGAGCCACCGTACCGCGACCAAGTCGACTGGCCTCGCGTGGAAGTCTTCTGGGGCGACGAACGGACCGTACCGCCCGATCATCCCGACTCGAATTTCCGCATGGCCCGCCGGGCGTTGTTGAGCCAAGTTCCCGTCCTGTCGTCAAACGTCCACCGCATGAAGGCCGAGGCGGACGATCTGGAACAGGCGGCCGATGCCTACCAGAGGGAAATCGCCCAAGCCTTCCATGTGTCGCCGGAGGGCGAACCCCCCGTTTTCGATTTGCTGCTGCTGGGCATGGGGGCCGACGGGCACACCGCTTCGCTCTTTCCCCATACGGCAGCCCTTCGGGAGACCTCGCGATGGGTGGCCGTCAACCACGTCCCCGGACTGGGAGCAAGTCGCCTGACGTTGACTTCGCCTATCCTCAACCGGGCGGCGCACGTCTTGTTCCTGGTCACCGGCGCGGAAAAGGCGCCCATTCTGGCCGATGTTCTTGAAGGGCCCGCCGATCCCCACCGCCTGCCCGCGCAAACTGTCCGGCCAACCTCGGGCACGATTCTTTGGCTGGTCGACGCCCCGGCGGCGGCACGGCTTGTCAACACGCATCCCCCGCGGTAACCCCCCGTCATCGGCCGAATCCTCGGGGTCGGCA
>JABMRP010000246.1 GCA_013202535.1 Planctomycetota bacterium | reverse complement strand
TGGTGTGCATCAGAATCTCATGGACATCGGGAAAGGCGGCCTCCCGCTCGGAGCCAGTCCCCACTTTCAACAGGCGGCGACGCCCACTGACCGCCGCTTGCCGCCTAGCGAGAAGAGGTGGCCACCGGTGCGCCAGTACATCACGCCGCCGGCTACCGCGGGCGTGGCGAAGCACGGCTCGCCCAACTCGACACGGGCGAGGATCTCGAACTTCCCCGCCGCCGCCAACACGACAATCTCGCCGTCGCGATTGGCGCAATACAGCCGACCGTCGACACACACCGGCGAGCTATAGAAGGAACCGCCGACCCGCTCGCGCCAGACCGTGCGGCCGGTGGCCAAATCGATACAGGTCACCACGCCGTCGTCGGCCCAAAGAAACAGCCGGCCGTCGGTAACCAGCGGCGTGGGCACCAGGGGCACCGATGTGGTCACGTCGAAGGCCAGCGTTGGCTCGACTCCTTCCGCTCGCGAGCCGGGTCGCAGGGCCACGTAGCGCGTGCCGCGAAGCCCGCGGCCGAATCCGCCGATCACCAGCCCGGGGCCAAACACGGGCGAACCGACACACCGCTCGGGGAGCATGTCGGCGGCTTCCCAACGGACCCGGCCGGTGGCCAGATCGACCGCCGTGATGCCGTGGGCGGTGCTGGTGAAGATGGCGTCGGCCGTTCCGTCGGCGCGAGGGAAGATGCAGGGCGTCGAATAGGCGGCGATGCCCGTGCGGCGGTTGAGTTGCCAGCGGGTCTTGCCCGTGCGGCGATCCACGGCGATGAGGAAACTCTTGCCGACGTGCGGAATCGGTTCCGGCCGGTTCATGTTCTCGGGCAGTTGGTTCGGATCTTCCTGATCGTTGGCCAAGACGACCAGATCGCCGGCGATGATCGGCGAGGTGCCGCTCCCCCGGGCGCCGACGAACGGTCCCAAGTCGCGCCGCCACATCTCGTCGCCGCTCGGGTCCAGCGCCAGCAGAACGACCTGCTCGGGCGTTGTCCATGTGACCACGACGCCCCGGGCGTCGGCCGCCGGAGTGGCCGAGGCGTAGTTGTTGTGGCCGTGCTGGCGGTACGCCTCCGACGTATAGTCGCGCCGCCAGAGTGTGCGGCCGTCGGACGTGTCGAGACAGAGAACCGTTCGCGTTGCCGTCGCTCTGTCGCTCGAGGTCAGGTAGATGCGATGGTCCCACACGACGGGCGAGGAATGACCCGCGCCGGGAACCTCGACCTTCCAGTTGTAATCCCCATCGGTCCACTCGACCGGCACGGTCGTTGCATGGCTAACGCCCGTGCCGTTGGGCCCCCGAAACCGGCCCCACTGGACGTCGTCGGCCGCGGTTTCGGCGAGTATTCCAGTACAAACGAGCGACGAGAAAACAAGGATCATCAACATGAAGCGGCCCATGGATCTCTCCGAATCGAAAACAGGTAAGTTTAGCCCCGGCACTTGTGCCCGGCGTCTTTGAAGCACCATAGTCCCCTCTACCCATGCGGGATTTGACACGGCCGGGGGTTCTGGTAGCTTGGTAGTCGACGCTGATGGTAACCCGACGCGTGAGCGAGGGGGAGAGCAACGGAGTTCCTCGCTTACGCTTCGGGTTTCCATGAACCATTTCGTCGCCAAACCCCAAATAAACCGACCATGGGAACCAACCGATGATACGAAACTCGACGTGCTTTGTCATCACCTGCGGGCTTTTTGCGGCGATGGCAGATGATGCGGTGGCCCAGAAGTCCGACGCGACCGTCACGGAAACCGATGAGCGGATCACCATCGACACGCCCCAGCTTCAAGCGGCGGTTCAGAAGAAGGGGTACGTCTCGGGCATCGCGGCCGGGTCGTTTCTCGATAAGAAGACCGGTTTTCGCGACGCGGGATTCGGCCTGGATATCGTCGATTGGATTATGGAACCGGGCGGCGACCAGCCCGATGCGAAACCGCTCGAAGGAGAACTCGCCTATGCTTACAACAACCTGGTTCACGGCAAGCGAGCGAAACGATCGATCGAAGGTCCCCAGATATGCACCAAGGCCAAGGAGCTTGCGCCGGAGGTGATCCGGGGCGATGACTTCGTGGCCGTGCGGCAGACTTTTCAATACAAGACGGCGGCGCCGGGGAAGAAGACCGGCTCGACCTGGACCCAGTGGCTGGTCTTTCCCGAGGGCCGGCGGTATTTCATCTCAACCGATCGCATCGACATGGTCAACGACAGCCCGGGCGCGTTTCTCCGCATCGACATGCCCGGCCACATCAAGCACACCGAGGGCGACAGCTTTAGCGAGATCTACTTGAGCTACTTGGGTGGGTCGGAGGGTAAGCGGATCGAATCGGACGCATTTCTCGATGATTTCGCGCCCGACGAGCAGTTCAACTATCGTCGCAAGAGACACGTGCCGCAACGATTCATTCGCGCGTATCGTCTGCGCGACCGCGAGACGGGCGAACCCGGACCGTGGCTGGCGGGCATGACGCTGGCGCCGTCGGTCGTGCATGAGGCCTGGTGTCATCAGCGGGGTTACGTCTGCATGATCGAGGAGTTCGGCGGGCGCCCGATCAAGGCCGGCGAGTCGTTCAGCGCGGCGTTTATCGTCGGCTACTTCGATTCGATCGAGGAGATGAACGATGTCTACGACCAGTACAAAGGGGCGATCGGGTTGAAGGTCGACGCCAACGGGTGGAACTGTTGTATCGAGACGAAAGCCGAGGCCCGATTGAGGACGCTCGATCCGTTTTATACGCGCCACGTCGTGGTCGGGCAAATGCCGATCGTCAGTTCCGACAAGGTATCGCCGTACGCATTGCAGGAAACGGCCCATCTGGTGCGGCAAATGTTGGCCCGACGGCCGGACGTGCTGGAGAAGCTGGGCGAGAGGAGCATCTACATCACCGTCATGGCCCACACGGAAATGACGACCGACATGCCCGAGACGAAGCACATGAGCCCTTGGTGGGACAAACGGGCCCGTGGGCTGGGTGGCAATCCGGTGAGTTGCGGCGAGGAGAATTTACTTTGCTATCAGGGCGATAAGTATCGGGGGGAGAACATTTTCGTCCATGAGTTTGCCCACATCTTGCACGGGGCGATGGGGCAGATCGACGAGACGTTCGACGCGCGACTTCGCCAACTCCACGCCGAAGCCAAGGCAACCGGCCGGTACAGCGGATACGGCATGGGCACCTTCGGCGAGTTTTGGGCCGAAGGCGTGCAGTCGTGGTTCCACTGCAACCGAAGCGGCGGACTGGCCGTAATCGGAGAAGACGGGAAAAGCTGGACGCAGCTCCATACACGGGAGCAACTCAAGGAGCACCTGCCGGAGTTGGCCGCATTGATCGACAAGTCGTTTGCCAAGAATCCCTGGCTTTACACGCCCGTGTTGGAGCGGTTGGAGCAACCGCACCTCAAGGGTTACGACCCGGCCAAGGCGCCCGTGTTTGTCTGGCCGCCGGGGGTGGAAGAAGCGTTCGACCGGATCGAGGCCGAAAATGCGGCGAAGCGGAAGGGGAAGTGATCGCTTGCTGAGTGGCACTCTGCGTGACTGTCCCACCCTGCCATGTGGAGAGAAATGGGGGCTACTTCGTATCGCCGAGCATGTCGGCGCGCGGGTTGGCCAGCAGCTTCTCGTGCCCCCGGGTCAAAGCACGAAGGATCGCCTGATAGTCGGGATCGGTCTTGTCGGCGAACGTCCGGGGAAGTCCTTCCCGTGGGCGGCATAACCCCAACCCACCGGCTTCCTTCGACAGCGGCGCGGTGAGCATCTGGCTCCACTCGGGATGGGTTAGGTTAATGCGATGGTCGGGCCCGATCTGGCCGGTGTACGAGATCCGGCCGTGGCCAAGCTGGAACTGCGTCAGTGCCGTGTCGGACCAGAGCTTGCTGCTGACCGCGATCTGGCCGTTGCCGCCCGGATTGTAGTTGTACGTTTGCGGCGTGACGGACCGCCCGTGGCAGGGCATGCAACGGCGATTGAAGACCGGCAGAAACTCCTTCTGGAACCACCCGGCGGGATCGCCCACGTACCAGCGGTCGCGGCCGCCGACGACCCGGCGGTCGGTTACGTGGTAGGTGCCATAGTAGGGTACGTTGGCGTCGATCCAGGTGTAGATTCGGCGGCGCGCTTCCGGCGGAAGCACGCAACCTTCGTGATCCGTTTCGATGATCTTGCGCAGCCGGCTGACCATGGCCCCGCGGCTGTTCGGAGTGCTCTCGGCATGGTCGGCCCCGGCGATGGGAATGTAATGCACCAGGCCGCGATCCAAGAGTTGATCGTAGGCCATACTGAAGAAATGGGTCCGGTCGGAGGAAAGATCGACGGCCCCTTCGGGCGACGCGCCGGCATGACACTCGACGCAGTACTCGTCGAGCACGGGCTGCACAACGCGGTTGAAGTCAAGGATGCCCTTATCCGTCCACGGTGGATACCGCGGCACCGAGGCTGCCCGGCGCAGGGCCGCCGCCACCGGTTGCGCCGAGAGCAGCGGGGCCGAGTCGCGTGATTCGTGGCAGCCCACACAACCGACCGTTTCGCCCGGCATGAGCTGCGTGGTCGAGCCCATGCGGCGGATGGCCCGGCCTTGGTGGTCGAGCACGTTGAGCGAGATATCGCGATTGGCCGGCGCGACGAAATGTGCCGATCCGTCGGCTTCCACCGGCACGTCGCCAATGACCCGGCGCACGTACATCGTGCCGCGACCGATGGTCGTCCAATGGCCGAACAGGGCCAAACCGCCGATCGTGCCGACGCGAGGAACCTGCTCGATGATCTGAATCGACTTGATCTGCCCACGACGGACGGTTGGCGAAAGTCCCTGATAAACGTCCTGCAGCACGAAGGTGCCCGTCAGGGAATCGTCCGGGTCGCGATTTCGCTGCGTCGGGTCGCGTTGGACGTATTGGGGATTCGAGCTAACGGTGCTGATCACGGGCGGACGCGTTTGAGGGCGAAGCGGCAGCGGGTTCCAGCATCCCAAGTTGTCTGGCGCTTCGTGCAGGCATTTGCGGTTGCCACGGTCGTCGAGCAAATAGAGGCGGTTCTTCCGGCCGCCGTCGCCGCCGAAGGAAACGAGGAAGCGATGTTCGTCCAGCGGATAAGGATCCTGATAACCCCAGGGTACGGCCGTGTCGCCGATGGCCGGCATTTCCTTGGTGATCCAGCGAAACCCTTCGCCCCGCGGCGCCTCGAACCCGAGCTTGTTCCAGATCAGCCCGATCATGCCGGCGTGGTAGTTGTGATGCGGGCCGAAAACGCAAACGACCTCCGGTCGGCCGGGGATCGCCCGGGCTTCCCAGAAACCGTTGGGGTCCTCGATCGTATTGCCGAAGAAGAGTTGAAACCGCGTGCCGTCGGGATTCATCGTCCAGGGTGTTTGCCGGGCGAAGACGTTCTTGTCGACGCCGTAATCCCAACGCGTGAACAACACCCGGCCGTCGTTCATAATCGCCGGTGAATGGTCGCTGAGCGTGTTCCCCGATACACGGCGCACATTGCTCCCGTCGCGATCACACACGTAGAGCACGCCCGACGCGCCCTGCTGGCATACGACCGTGTTACCGGCTCGCGTCGAGACGAACATAATCTCGCCGTTGGGTAACAACAGGGGGCTGATATTGTCGCTATTGCCGTGGGTAATCTGCTTCAGCCGATGGCCGTCGGTGCCGGTCTCGTAGATGTGCCAGCCGCCTTCGACGCCCTGGCGACGAGCGGAGAAAAAAAGCGACTCCCCGTCGTACGACGCGTTCATGTCGAAGATCGCCCCGGTCGGATCGTCGTAGATCACGCGCGGCGATTGCTCGGGCTGCCGTGGATCGAGCACGCAGATGCTCGCCGGGCTGGCACCTCGGGCAATGTACGGCGAAATCGCGTTGATCGCAAACGGCGAGCATCGGATGAAGGCGATCGGCGGCAAGCTTCGCGCTTGCTCTTGCCACAAATCGTCAATCGCTCGGGCGGCCGCCAGGACCGACCCTTCATCATCGTGGTCGGTGGCCTTCTCGACGACCGGCACCAGGGCATCCAACCTCGCCAGATAGGCGGCACCGCTGGCCGACGCCCCAACGCTCGATGCCAGCACGTCGGCCATTCTCAGCCGGGCCGGGTCGTACATCGGCAGCGGAGCGATATCGAGGTTGAATTGTCGCACGGTCTCCTGCGCGTCGCCGAATCGACATGCGCGAAAATAGAGCTTTCGTAGCGGGGCCATGTCCGTGTTATCTTCCGGCTTCGGCAACAGTGCCGCCGCACCTCCCGGCAGCGCGAGCCGCCGCAAGACGGCCGTCACGTAGCCCGCACGTCGACTCGTAGGTGGTGCCGCGGGGTCGATCCCGTCGATGCTCAGGCAATGCGCCTCATATCGCCGGGCAAGCGACTCGTTCTCGGCTCCCTCGGCAGAGTCGACAGCGACCCACGGTTCGTTGCCCGGATAGAAGCGTTGCGGTTCCCAATGGGCGGCTCCCGGACGAATCGGGTTCGACGGAGTCAACGGCGGCATGGCAAAGGCGAAGTCGTGCGCCCCGTGCATGCTGGTAATCTTCACCAACAGCCGATTCTCCCCCGGCTGGAGTCGAAGCGTCGTCATCAGCGCCGCCGGAAACCGCGATGAGCCACTCCGGCCCGGGTTATGGGCCGTGCCGACCGATTCGCCGTTGAGCCACGCCTGGATGTTGTCCAGGGCGAAGACGTTCATGGGCAAGGTAATCGCACGACCGGCGGTGATGGTTCGATACAAATA
>JABMRP010000035.1 GCA_013202535.1 Planctomycetota bacterium | reverse complement strand
GCCTTCAGCTGGGCGTTAAACGAACTTACTAACACTCGCCGGTGGAAATCTACACGCGGACAAGGAAAAACCTGCCATGAAACGCACACTGATGCTGTCGGTCTTCTTCACCCTTCTCTTCGGCGCCGGCCCGATCCAGGCGGATGACGAACTGGAAAAGGCCTTCGCCAATCCGCCGGAATCGGCCCGCGCCTGGTGTTACTGGTGGTGGCTCAACGGCGCGGCCAGTGAGGAGGGGATTACCCGCGACTTCGAGGAAATGAAGCGGCAGGGGATCAGCGGGGCGCTGCTGTTCGACGCCGGCCAAGCGGGACCGCCGGCGCCGCGCGGACCGCACTTCATGAGCCCAGAGTGGCGCGAGATGTACAAGCACGCGGTCCGCGAAGCCGACCGCCTGGGCATCGCCCTGGGGGTGAACCTTTGCAGCGGTTGGAACTGTGGCGGGGCGTGGGTTACGGAGGAACACGCCGCGAAAAAAATCGTCGCCGCGCCAACGGTCGTGAACGGACCGGGGCGCGTGAACGTGGACCTGCCCCAACCGGCGACGGCGGGCGGCTTTTATCGCGACATTGCCGTACTGGCATGCCCGCTGCCGGAGGGTGCGTCGCACGAGCCGCGATTGACGGCCAGTTCAAACTTCCCCAAGTATCTCCCCGCGCTGGCCGAAGACGGCATGGACGACACGCGTTGGATCTCCAACAGCGACAAGCCCGGCATGGGCCCGACGCCCCAGAAGCCCGAGTATCTCCAGTTCGATTACGACGAGGCCTGGCCGGCGGCCGGACTCTACCTGATGCCGTACTCCGACTGCGGGCCGAAGGAGATCGAAATCCAGTGCTCGGACGACGGGAAGACGTACCGCGCGATCAAGCGTGCAACGGTGCAGCCGAACAAGGAACTCGTGGTCCCGCTGGACGAAGTACAATCGGCCCACTTCCGGGTCGTGTTCCTCTCCTCCCATCCCTTTCGGGACCAGGAGAACTGGAACGTGCAGGTCGCGGAGATCACGCTGTTGACCCGCGCCGAACTCAAGGCGCCTCGTTCGTCGCGGAAGGGACTCTGGCAGCGCGACGGCATGCTGGACCTGACGGAATTCGCCGACGGTGAAGGACGCTTGACCTGGGATGCCCCGGCCGGCTCGTGGCGCGTTTTGCGGATCGGATACACCTTGCACGGCAACCCGACCAAGTGCGTCGGCTCCGGACCCGTCGGGCCGGAAATCGACACGATGAGCGCGGCGGCCATGGACGCCCATTTCGCTGCAACCGGCGCCAAACTGATCGCCGACGCCGGCCCGCTGGTGGGCAAGACGCTCCAGTATTTCCACATCGACAGTTGGGAACTGGGCCAGCCCACCTGGACGCCCAAGATGCGCGAGGAGTTCCAACAGCGCCGGGGCTACGATCCGCTGTTGTTCCTGCCTGCCGTGCTGGGGGCGACCGTGGACGACGCCGAGACGACGGCCCGGTTCCTGCTCGATTATCGCCGCACGGCGGCCGATCTGGTGGCGGCCAACTACTACGGCCGGTTGCGCGAACTGACCGTCAAAGGCGGCATGCGCGGCACGCATCCCGAGTCGGGCGGGCCGTTCTTCAAGCACTGGATCGACGCCCTTCAGTGTGAAGGGATCAATGACATTCCGATGGGTGAGTCCTGGAAGCGGGTCGTGGAGCCGGACGGCAGGATTACCTGGGCCCCTAACCAGAATCCGACCGTCAAACAGGCCGCCTGCGCAGCCCATATTTACGGTAAGCCTATCTGTCAGGCTGAAGCGTTCACCTACATGGGTGCCGGTGACTGGACGTCTACCCCCTGGAACATGAAGGACATCGGCGACGAGGCCTTCTGCCACGGTCTGACCCGTTACGTGCTTTGCTTCTGGGTGCATCAGCCAAATCTGAACGACATCCCGGGCTACCAGTGGGTCAACGTCGGAACGCACTTCGACACAAACATTACCTGGTGGGACATGGGCCACGGGTGGCTCGGCTATATCGCCCGCTGCCAACATATCTTGCGGCAGGGACGTTTCGTTGCCGACTTCGCCTATTTTCGCGGGGAAGAGATCCCGGGGTTCATTGCCCCGCGTAATCTACAACAGCCCATGCGTCCGGCCGGCTTCGACTACGATGCCGTGAACGCCCAGGTGTTGCTCACTCGGGCCAGTGCCCGGGACGGTCGGCTCGTGTTGCCCGACGGCATGAGTTATCGCTACTTGGTGCTGCCGCACAATGCGTCGTGGAGCGTATCGCCGGTCGTGCTCGAGAAGATCAAGGAACTGGCCACCGCGGGCGTGACGGTCATCGGACCCCGACCGGCCACAGCACCGGGCCTGACAGAGTACCCCCAACGCGACCAGCAAGTGAAGAAGCTGGCCGACGAAATGTGGGGACCGGAGGAGACCGCCTCGGGCAACCGCAAGACCGGATCGGGCCGCTTGATCTGGGGCCAATCGCTCGCCGAGATCGTCCAGACCGACGGCCTGGCGCCCGACATCGAGTTCCGCGACGTGAGCACGGGGGCGCGGCTCGATTGGATTCATCGCCGCGACGGCAACCGCGAGATCTACTTCCTCAGCAATCAGTCACGCGTGGCGGCCACTGCGGAGGTTGCGTTCCGCACTGGTGGCAAGCAGCCGGAGTTGTGGGACGCGGTCACCGGGAGAATTCGCGATCTGCCCGATTGGCGTGAGGAAGACGGACGCACGGTCGTTCCGCTGACGCTGGCGCCGCGGGAGAGCTATTTTGTGG
>JABMRP010000245.1 GCA_013202535.1 Planctomycetota bacterium | reverse complement strand
AACAGGTCTCCGAGACCCACACGGTCGACATCCGGGCCGACGTGTACAGCCTGGGCTGTACGCTATACAAGCTGCTGGCCGGGCGGGCGCCCTTTAGCGGCTCGAAGTATCCCAGCGCCTTCGAGAAGATGCGGGCCCATCTCGACGAAGCCGCCCCGCCGCTGCGGAAATACCGCCGCGACGTCCCGGAGGAATTGCTGGCGGTGATCCACCGCATGATGGCCAAGGAACCGGCGGCCCGGTTCGACACCCCGGCCCAAGTGGCCGACGCGATTGGACCCCTGGCCGGGGGGAGTGATTTGCCCAGCCTGTTGTCCCGCGCCGGGCACCAACCGCCGCCGGTGGTCAAGCCCGGAGAGGCCCTCGAAAATACGGCCGAGTCGTCATCCTCGGGGCTGACGCGATTCTTGCAGACGATCGGTGGGGGTCGCGATAAGCCCGGCAGGCCCAGAGTGCCGATCGAACGGCACCGCCGCACGAGGCTGGCCATCTTGTCGGGCACCGCCGTGGTCGGGGTGTTGTTGGCGCTGGTGATGGTGATTTGGGCGGTGAATTCCGGCGATGACTCCAAGGGCACGGACTCGGCGGACGCGGAGTCGGCGGCTGAGGAGACGGGCAAGACAGGGAAGTCCGAGGAGCCGGCGGCGGCGGTGGGGAAGTCGCACTTGGTGCTCCAGTGGCCGCCGGAGCAGCGGGAAGACGCAACGTTGCTGATTGACGGCCGAGTCCGGGAGCTTCCCGACTCGGGGGATCAAGCCGTTTCGCAGAGCATCAAGGTGCCACTTGACGCGAGGAAACACAAGATCGTGATTGACCGGCGGGGATACGAGTTGTTCGACGAGGAATTCACGATCGTCAAGGGAGAGGATCTCGATCTGAATGTCGTTTTGAAGGAGCAGCAAGAGTTGGTGGTGAAGTCGCCCGTCCCCCCGGAAGATACGCGGAAGACGCTTGGCCAATTGATCGACGGAAACTACGCCGACCGCGTCGGAACCCCGGAAGAGAGACTCGAACTGGCCGGGGAGTTTTTGCGGTTGGCGAAGATTAAGGAGGCGTCGGATGAGCGATACGTGCTGCGGGACATGGCGAAGGACCTGGCGATCTACGATACGGATGAGACGTTGATGCTGGAGGCGGTGGAGGCGATCAAGGCCGAGTTTGAAGTTGACGAGACGCAGTTTGAGGAAGAAGCCCGGCAGCGGCTTGTCGCGCGAGAGACGGTGCTTGCCAAGATCGAAGAGGAGCGTGCGAAGCGGGAAGCCGCGGCGGCGTTGGCGAAAGCCCAGCGGGAGCGTGAGGAACGTTACAGAAAGGCCCTGGAGCCGGCTGAGGCCAAGGTGCGGGACTGGGATTTCCGCGGGGGGTTGGCTGACTTGGCGGGAGTTCGTTTTGACGCTGACCCGGGTCTGGCCGCCCGGGTGGTGCAGCGGCGCGTGGCGGTCGAGCGGTTGGCGACGTTTAAGGAGCGGCTGATCGCCCGGATCAACGCCGCCGATCCGCCGCTGACCAAGAGCATGGTGGGCATGTCGGGCCTCAAGGGCGACCTGACCCGGGCCGACGATACGGCCGTCACCGCCACACTCGGCAGTGGCAAGACCGAGTCGCGCGACTGGAAAGATTTCGGCCGCGGCCAAGTGGACCGGATCGCCGAGAAGGTGATCGACCGGGACGATCCCCAGCAGTGGCTCACGCTCGCCATTTTGGCCTTTTCCTTGGGAGAAACGGAAGTTGCGGAGCGCTATTTCATCGAGGCCGCCGCTCGCCACGTCGACGTCAAGCCGTACCTGGCCCCGCTCGCCGCCGCCATCTTGGACGAGGTCTTTGAGCAGTTGAAGGATAAGGAATTCACCCAGGCCGACAAAGCCCTCACGAATCTCCAACAGAAGTACGCCAACCTCCCCTGGTACCAAACCAACCAGCCCGCCATCGCCGCCGCTCGCCAGCAAGCCCAAGCCGGCATCCACGAGTTGGAAGCCGAGCAACTCTACCAAGAAGCCGCCGAGTTTTTCCAGAAGGAGGAACTCTTCGACGTGCGTCCGCTTGTCCGCCAGCTCCAGACAGAATACCCCACCACCCGCCCCGTCACCGAAACGACTCGTGATCCGTCGTTGTCCGAGATGGAAGCCGCCGTCGCCAACCTCGGCCAGTTCATCACCGTCCGCCTCGACGGCAAAGGCGACCATAAGAGTATCCAGCAGGCGATCGATGCGGCACTGCCCAACAGCCTGATCGAGATTCAGGATGATGGGCCGTACAACGAGAAGATCGTGGTCGGACCGGAGAAAGCCGGATTAACGCTGCGGGGGGAAACAGATTGTTGGCCCGTGATCACGTCCGCAGGATCTCGAAAGGACTTTCCCGTTCTTGTCGAAGTGCAAGGTGCCCACATTATCCTCGAGCGATTGGTACTACACCACGGGGGAGCAGCAGGCGCACGCGCTGCTTGCCTTAGGCATTCCGTCCGCGACCGCCTTCTGATCCGCTTTTGCATTCTGTCCGAGTGCACGTGGGAGGACCGCTGGAACGATCTGCAGATGGACACATGCGTTGTGGTGCAATGCGGATATCCGGGTGGTGGGTTCCAAGCAAAGAACTCCATCTGGATCGGTTCTCCGCATGCCGTAGGAGATGGGGCAAAGTTCGAGAATGTGTTGCTTCCGCGGGGGGTTGATGCGATTCATGGTGTTTGCGATTTCCGGTCCTGCACAATAGGGAAACCTCTGAGGTTCGAACCGGGCGGGAGTCTTTTGAATTGCATCGTGCCTTCTGTTGAATGCACTGATCCTGATACGCAAATCCAATACTGCGATGTCTACGGGACGCCGCCAAAGTTCATCAACGCGGCCAAACCGGGTAAGGGCTGTTTCAGCGCCCCTCCGATGTTTAGAAATCTGGCCGCGTTGGATTTCCGTCTCTTGCCGGGGAGCCCCTGCATCGGCAAGGCCAGCGACGGCGGGGACATCGGCGTCCGCTACACGCCGGAGATGACCGAGATGTGTCAGAAAGCCTGGCAACTGAAGCAGCAGGGCATCATCCAATTCGAGTTCAAGCCGTAGCACGGACGACCCGCGCCAGCCCCCGGCTCTGCCGGGGGGCGATCATCGGTAACCACGAATTCGTCCCGTACGTACGTCAAGTTGCCCCCCGGCAAAGTCGGGGGCTTTACGCCGCGCGATCCTCCGCGCTGCTGTACAGGATCCAGTAAACCACGGGGATCACCACCAGCGTGAACAGCGTCGAGGTGAGGATACCGAAGATGATCGCCCAGGCGAGGCCGGAGAAGATCGGGTCGAGGGTGATGATCCAGTTGCCCAGCAAGGTGGTGCCGGCGGTGAGCAGGATGGGCCGGGTGCGCACGGCCACGCTGCGGATCGTCGCTTCGTGCAGCGAAAGACCCTCGGCCTGGCCGTGATGGATGAAGTCGATCAAGACGACCGAGTTGCGCACGACGATCCCCGACAGAGCGATCATGCCGATCATCGCCGTCGCGGTGAAGAAGACCGGATTGGGGTATCCGCCCGCGCCGATGGGTCGATCGACGATCACGTTGAGCAGCCAAAACCCCGGCATGATACCGATGAGCGTCAGCGGAATGGCCAGCATGATGACCACCGGCAGCATCCGGGACCCGGTCTGAAACATCAGCAGCACGAAGATTCCCACCAGAGCCGCCCCGAAGGCCAGTCCCATGTCGCGAAACACGTCCAGGGTAATCTTCCACTCGCCCTCGCCGGCCCACTCGACGCGAATCTCGTCGCCCGGCGACTCGGCGGCCACGTCGGAAGCCGACCACGGATCGCCGCCGCCGGGTGCGAGCCACGTTCGCCCGTCGGCCGGGCGGATCTCCTCCAGGGCGACCGGCTCGAATGCCTCGCCGTCCTTGTGTTTATCGACGAGCATGTCGACGATCGCATCGGCCGGCGGCCGGCCCGCCACGTCGCCGTACACGAAGACCACGCGCTGCAGGTTCTTGTGGTAGATCGTCTTGTCTTCGGGCTGCTCGTGGAATTCGCCCAGCGCGCCGATTTGCACCATGTTGCCCGACTCGCCGCGGACGTACAACTCCTCCAGATCGTCGATCCCCGACCGATCGGCTCGGGCCAGCCGCAAGTCGATCCACAGCGGGTCGACTTCCTGCGGCAGGTGCATCACCGTGGCGGGCAGACCGTCGAGGGCGAGTTGCAGCGTCTCGGCGATCGCCTTGGTCGAAACACCCGACCGGGCGGCCAGTTGTTTGTCGGTCACAAACGTGTAACGAACCTGATCGCTTTCGGCGCTGGTATCGACGTCGACCACCCCCGGCTCGCGGGCCATGCGGTTGGCGACTCGGCCGGCGGCGGCGATCAGGTCGGCGTAACGGGCATCCGGCGGACCGTAAACCTCGGCGGTAATGGTCGCCAACACGGGCGGACCGGGCGGTACTTCGACCAGCTTGATATTGGCGTCCGAACGGGCCGCGATCTTCTTCAGATCGTCTCGAATGCGCAGCAACAGCACGTGCGACTGTTGGGCCCGTTCTCGCTTCGGCGCCAGGTTGACGCGAATGTCGGCCACGTTGGGACCCGTGCGCAGAAAGTAGTGCCGGACCATGCCGTTGAAATCCATCGGCGATGCCAAGCCGGTGTAAAGCTGGTAATCGAGAACCTCGGGCACTCCGGCAAGGTATTGGGCCAGATCGCGAGTCACGGCGTCGGTCTTCTGGAGCGTCGTTCCCTCGGGCATGTCGACGACGATCTGAAACTCGTTCTTATTGTCGTACGGCAGCATCTTCAGCGGCACGACCCGAAAGACGGGCAGCGCCACCGCCGCGGCCAATAGCACACCCACCCCACCCAACACGGCCCACGCCAGCCATCGCCGGGCCAGCACGGGCACGAGCAACGCCCGGGAAATGCGATACAGCGGGCGGGTTGTCAGGTCGAATTTCGGCTCGTCGTCCAACGGCTTGCCGGCCAGCTTGCCCAGCGCGATCATCGCCAGGTAGGGCGTGATCACAAACGCCACCACGGTCGAAACGAGCACCGTCAGCGGCACGTTCAACGCCATCGGCGCCATGTACGGCCCCATCATGCCGGTGATGAACATCAGCGGCAAAAAGCTGGCGATGATGGCCAAGGTGGAAATAATCAGCGCCGGCCGCACTTCCTGAACGGCGCGCAGCACGGCCTCGCGCGGCGGTAGGATGCGCATGGCGAAGTATCGGGCGATATTTT
>JABMRP010000244.1 GCA_013202535.1 Planctomycetota bacterium | reverse complement strand
CGGGCCACGAGGACCGAGATCTTGATCTGGCTGGTCGTGATCATTTGGATGTTAACATCCCGCTCCGCAATCGCGCGAAACATCCGCTGGGCAACGCCCGTCTGCGTGGCCATGCCGAGGCCGACCACCGAGATCTTCGAAACCTCGTCGTCGTAATCCACGCCCTCGGCACCCAGTTCTTCCACCGCGCTCTCCACCGCCTTGAGCGCGGCCGGTAGATCGTCGCGATTCACGGTAAAGGAAATATCCGTCTGTCCCTCGGCCGCCACGTTCTGGACGATCATGTCCATGGGGATCCGTTTACCGGCGATGCTGCCGAAGACCGTCAGCGCGGCCCCCGGTCGATCGGGTACGCCGAGGACCGTGACCCGGGCTTCCTGCTTTTCCTTCGCCGCGCCACAGACCGGTTGATCCGGGGCCTCGGGCAGGTCGGTGATCATGGTCCCCGGGTTGTCGCTGAAACTGCTGCGAACGTGGATCGGGACGCCAAACTTCTTCGCAAACTCGATCGACCGGTTGTGCATCACGGCCGCTCCGACACTGGCCAATTCGAGCATTTCGTCGTAGCTGATCCGCCGGACGTGCCGGGCGTCGGCGACGAGGCTCGGGTCGGTCGTGTAGATGCCGTCGACGTCGGTGTAGATTTCGCACACGTCGGCACCCAGCGCGGCGGCCAGCGCGACGGCCGTCGTATCGCTGCCACCCCGCCCCAGCGTGGTGATGTTCAGCGCCTCGTCGACCCCTTGGAATCCGGCCGCGATGACGATCTGCCCCCGGTCCAGCGCCTGGGAAATCCGATCGCTGGAGATGGAGACGATCCGCGCCTTGGTGTGCGTGCTGTCGGTGCGGATTCCCAGTTGGGCTCCGGTCATGCTGACCGCCTCGTGCCCCAGCGAGTGGATGGCCATGGCCATCAGCGCGACGCTTACCTGTTCGCCCGTGGAAAGGAGCATGTCCATTTCCCTCGCCGGCGGTTCGTCGGTGATCTTCTGGGCCAAGTCGACCAGCATGTCGGTATTCTTGCCCATCGCGCTGACGACCATGACCACGCGGTGGCCGTCCTTCTTGGCGCGAACGGCTTTCCTCGCCGCAGCCAGGATTTTCTCGCTATCGGCCACGCTGGTGCCGCCGAATTTCTGCACAACAATCGACATGGACTCGTCTCGCTATCGCAAATCGCAAATTCCAATGACCAATCGCTAATCGCTACCCCGTTATTCCTAGTCCCTAGTCCCTAGTCCCTACCAAAAAGTACTTCATCAACCGCCATCCTTCGTCCATGGCCAGTTCGGATCGGGCGGCGGTGGGGTCGTCGTAAGTCGTTGCCTCGTCGGCCTCGACACCCGTACCGGCCATGGCAAAGGGCACGTCGCCGTGGCTGTGGGTCTTGGTCCGTAGCGGCGTTGGATGGTCGGGAGTGACGAGGATCCGATACTCGGCTTTCTGCCGCAACGCGTCGTGCAGGGGTGCCACGACATGGCGGTCGATTTCCTCCAGTGCGGCCACTTTGGCTTCGACGTCGCCCTCGTGCGACGCTTCGTCGGTCGCCTCGACGTGAACGCAGATCAGATCGACGTCGTCGAGCGCCTCGACGGCGTGGCGTCCCTTGGCGGCGTAGTCGGTGTCGGTGTAGCCGGTCGCGCCGGGCACCTCGATCCGCCGCCACCCGAGCAAGACGGCCAGCCCGCGCAGAAGATCGACCGCGGTAATCATGGCCCCTTGCTTACCGTGAAGATCGGCAAAGGGGGTGAGTTGAGGCATTCGCCCCAACCCCCAGAGCCAGACGTTGGTGGCTGGCAGCTTGCCCGCCTCGCGCCGCCGGAGATTGACCGGATGCTCGGCGAAAACGGCCGCGCTGTTGTTCATCAGCCGACTGAGCAGATCGCTACCGGGTCCCCGGGGGTAGTCGTCCAGCACCGATTGGTCGGTCAGATCGTGGGGCGGCGTGGTACGGGTGTCCGGGGAGAAGGGCATCTCGTCGGCCGTGGGCCGATAGACCAGCAGATTGCGGTAGCCGACTCCCGGATAGAGTTGCAGCCGATCGTCGCCGAGGTGCTCCTGCATCGACGCGAGCAATTCGGCCGCTTCGGCGGTCGAGATGTGATCGGCGGTGAAATCCTTCATTCCCTGATCTTCGACGGTGACCAGATTGCATCGCACGGCCCAGTCGTCAGGCCCCAGTTCGATGCCCTGGGCGGCCGCTTCCAGGGGTGCCCGGCCGGTGTAGTGTTTCAGCGGGTCGTAGCCCAAAAGGCTCAGATTGGCCACGTCGCTACCCGGCGGCAGCACGCGCGGGGTATGATTGGCGCGTCCCACCACGCCGGCGCCGGCCACGGCGTCCATGGCCGGGGTGTGCGCGGCTTGCAGCGGTGTGCGTCCGCCGAGCGACTCCTGTGGCTCGTCGGCACATCCGTCGGGGATGATGATTGCGTATTTCATGAGTCGTACACGCGCATGCGAACGCTTCCGGGACGAACGAACGGCATTCCGTCGATCGTCTCCATGGCCGTCGCCGCGGCTCCTTCCGTGGCAGTGTGGGTCATGATAATCAACGGCACGATCGACTTCTGCGGAGCCTCTTCGTCCGCCTCGTGCTGGATCACCGAGGCGATGGAAATCTCGTGCCATCCCAGAACGCCGGCGATCTCGGCCAGAACCCCCGGCCGGTCCTCGACGTTCAATCGCAAATAGAACCGGCTCGATACATCGCCCGGTTCGCGGACGGCCACGCGGCCTTCTCCGTCGGGCCACAGTTGCAGGGCGCCAAAGGTGATCTCCGTATGTCCCAGAGCCATGTCGATCAGATCGCCGACCACCGCCGACGCCGTGGGCATTTGTCCGGCTCCCAAGCCTTCGAAGAAGACGCGGCCGACGGCGTCGCCGACCACGCTGATCGCGTTGTAGGCGCCGCGCACCTCGGCCAGCGGCGTACCGTGCCGCACCAGGGTGGGCGATACGTGGAGTTCCAGTCCCTCGGGCACGAGTTGGGCCACGGCCAACAGCTTCAACCGGTAACCCAATTCGCAAGCCCAGCGCAAATCGGCCAACTCGACGTTATCAATGCCCGCACGAGGGATGTTCTTCCAGTCGACCTGGGCACCGAACGCCAGTTGGGCCATGATGGCCAGTTTCTGCGCGGCGTCGCTACCGTCGACGTCCATCGTCGGGTCGGCCTCGGCATAGCCGCGGGACTGTGCTTCGGACACGGCGGCGGCGTAGTCCTGGCCGCGTTCTTCCATGCGCGTAAGGATGAAATTGCTCGTACCGTTGAGAATCGCGTGCAACGACTCCACCTGATTGGCCGCCAGGCATTGGCCGATTCCGGTGATGATCGGAACTCCGCCGGCGACCGCGGCCTCGAAGGCGATGGACCGGCCCAACTGGCGCGCCCGACGGAAAAGCTCCGGTCCGTGCTCGGCCAACAGGGCCTTGTTGGCCGTGACGACGTCTTTTCCGCTTTCCAGCAGTTGGAGCATGATGGTGCGCGCCGGCTCCAACCCCCCGATCAACTGAGCCACCACCGTGATTTCCGGATCGCCGGTGACCCGCGTCAGATCGTCGGTCAGCAGTCCCGCGGGCAGATCGATGCCCCGGGATCGCTTGGTGTCGGGGTCGACGATCGCCTGGAGATGGAGGGTTCCCTTGGCATGTCGCGAGGAGCGATCCCCGCGGTCCAACAGCAGTCGGGCAACGCCCGTGCCGATCGTCCCGAATCCGACCATGGCAACTTTTGTTTTTTCAGTCATCGCCCCGAGTTCCTTGGGCCCTACTGCGCAGAGAACTCTACATCGTAGGCGAGGCGGCCCGACCCCGTCAACCGGGGGCTGGGAGACGTTGTTTCGGGGGCGGCCATACGGCACCGCGCGGCCTGTCGATTGAGAAACCCGAAGCGTCAGCGAGGCCGTCTTTTCCGCCCTCGCTGACGCTTCGCCCTTACGATTTGGGAGACTCCGCCCCACCCGGTACGAGCTTCCGGCCGATCACCTCGAAAATCTCCCGGGCAACCTGTGTCTTGCTGCCGGAAGGAGCGGCCAGGACGTTTCCCCGCCGATCGAGAATTTCCACGCTGGTGTCGACCGCATGCATGGCGCCGGGGCCGTTGACGACAATGAGATCGCAACTCTTGCGTTCGAGCTTCTGCAAGGCGCGGATCCGATGGTCTTGGGTTTCCAGGGCAAAGGCGACCATCCACTGGGTGGTCTTGATCGTGCCCAACAGGGCCACCACATCGGGGGTCTCGATCAGGTGCAACTTGATCGG
>JABMRP010000243.1 GCA_013202535.1 Planctomycetota bacterium | reverse complement strand
TACCGCGGTAGCCCAGCCAGAGCGGCAGATGGAATCCGGCCATGTACGCGCCCAACGCCGCGCCCAGCGTGTTGACCCCGTACAGCACCGACGCCGCTCTGCCGAACCGCCGTCTGTCGCGGATGAGATACTGGCCCATCAGAGGCACCGTACCGCCCATCAGCAACGCCGGCGGGAAGACCAGCAGCAGCGACAGGCCGAATTTCACCGCCACGGCCAGCGGTGAAATTCCCGCGGGCTCGAACACCAGCGGATAGACCACATAATAGAGTTCCAGGAACGGGAAGTAGAGCATCGCCGTGGCGGCGATGCCCGCTTCCAGCATGGCGTACCCGCGCAGCGGACGGCTCATGCCCGCGGCACGACGACCCCAGAACAGTCCCCCGACGGCCAATCCGAGAAAGAAGGCGGATAGCGTCGTCGCGGCTGCGTGCGAAGTGTTGCCGAAAAGCAGCCCGAGCTGCTTCATCCACAACACCTCGTAGATCAGTCCCGTGAATCCCGAAGCGAACAGCAGACCGGCATTTGCGAAGAATCGACCCTTGTGCATGGCTCCAGTATGACCGCGGCGGGGGCGGTCGTCCATGCAGAGACCCCTATTTAGGGCTATGCCCAGCGGTGCAAGAAATCCGGGATTCGTGCAACGGCGCGAACTGCTATCGTGGCTCATGGGCCTCCGGCGAGTAAAATCCCGTAAAAAAGTTGACCGCGACCTCCCGCCGAGTCATACTGACCGACACCGTTAGATCGCTGAGAACCATGACCTTCGTTGTTCGACCTATAGACACACCCGGAGGCTTGACCCATGCCCCAACGCAGAAACATCGCGGCGACGAAACCGGTCGCGCCGTGGATCGTGGCAGCACTTGTCGCGACCTTGCTCATGTCCTGTATCCCGACCGCTCGGGGCGCCTTGCTCAGCCTCTGGCAGTTGGACGAGACTTCGGGCACGACCGCGGCCAACAGCATAACCGGCGGGTTCGACGGGACGCTTAACGGCGGACCGCTTTGGACATGGGACGGCCGTCAGGGTCAGGTTCTCTGGGTCGACGGCGGAGACGACTACGTCAATGCAGGGGGCATTCCTCCGATCAACACCGGCGACGACTTCTCGGTCGCCTTCTGGGCACGCTCCGAGCAGGGTGCCAGCAACAACGTGGTTCTCGGCAACCGTTATGGCGGGGCGAACAACTCCTGGGGCAAGTTTACTACCCGAGCTTTCGAGTGGCATCCCAATAACACCAACAACCACGTCGACTACGCCGATATTCCCGAGAACCAGTGGATTCACCATGCCGTGGTCAAGGACGGGGCCGCCATGACCTACTATCGCGACGGCGTTGCCTCGGGTACCGCCACGGCGACGGTGGACATGCCCCAGTTGCCCTTTTACATGGGCGGCGACGCCGGCGGGGAACGTTGGCGGGGACGGCTCAACGACGTGGCGCTGTTCGACCAGACGCTCACTCCGGCGGAGATTCAGACCATCGCCGGCGGCGACTTCAGCGCCTTCGGCGTGGCCTATACGCCTACGCCGAAGGAGACCGCCATGATCGATACCTTCGACGGCTCGGCCGTGGACCCGGCTAAGTGGCGGGTGATCGACAAGGGGCTGGAGAGCTTCGTCGACGGCGGATACAACGCGCCGACCGTCGTCGCCGGAACGCTGACCATCGACGGCACCACCAGCCACAGCTACTGGGCCGGGAAGACGCTTGCCTCACAGGCCGCCTTCGACGTGCCCGTCGACGGGGAAGTGAGGTTCGACGTCGACCGCGTCAGCCTCTCCGGCAGCGGCACGGCCCGGCGATCGAGTATGTGGATGTACCAGGACCAGGACCACTTTCTTCACTTCGCGCAGAATATCGGCGAGAGCGGCTGGCAGTACAACGCCGCCAACCAAAGCCCGACCGGCGGCGGAGTGAATCTCTCTCGGGCTGATTCCCTCGACGGCGACGGCGGCAATCACCCGATGGCCCTGGTCCACGACGGTTCGTTCGTGAAGATGTTCGTCGACGGCCGCTGGGTCGGTTCGCAGGCGGCCAACTTCGACGGCGATTTCCACGTGTTGCTCTCCGCGCAGGGCCGGCAGGCCGGAGATACCGTCTCCGCCGTGTTCGACAACGCCGCCGTCTCGACGCGGACGTACACCGGACTTTACGACGACTTCAACTCCGGTTCGATCGACCCGGCCAAGTGGAACGTGATCCAGAAAGGCTTAGAGAACGAAGGGAGCTTCTCGGGTAATCTGGCCGCCGCCGTCCAGGACGGCGAGTTGGTTTTCCAGGGCAACACCGGTTCGCAGTACTGGTACGGCGTAACGCTTAAGAGCGTGGAAACGTTTGCCGTCGAAGGCGGCCGAATGTTCTCCGTCGACCGGGACGCACTGGACCGTGGCGGAGCGTCGGCCGTCCGCTCCAGCGTCTGGCTCTGGGCCGACGACGAGCACTGGCTGATGTTCGGCCAGAACCTGGGCGAGAACGGTTGGCAATACAACTACCGCGACGGAGGAAGCGGCCCGGGTAGCGGCGGTGGTGTGAACATCGGCGCCTTCGACGCACTGGACGGCGACGGCGGCACGCACGAGATGATGCTCGTGTTCCACGCCGAGGACGACGGCCTGACCATCGACATGCTCCTCGACGGACAACTGGGCGCCACGCAACAATTCGACAATTGGGGTGATCTCGACTACCACCTCATGCTCTCCGGCATGCCGCGGGCCAGCGGCGACACCGTCCTGGCGGCCTTCGACAACGTGCAAATGTGGACCGTACCCGAACCGGGTACGGTCACCCTGTTGGCATTGGGCATTGTCGGGCTCCTCTGCTTCGTACGGCGCAGGCCAACCCGATAGCACGACAACGCTAAGTTGATCCGAGAGTCCGGTACTTGTCTTGCCTTAAGGTTCGTCTCTGTATCATTTCGTCGAACAGGGCGCTAGAATTGGAGGTCCGGTAGCCGCCATGGGGGCCTCGCTGGTTCTGTGCGGACTAGTCGTCGAGAACGACTGGAAAAGGAGCAAGAAATGCGAGTCTTCGGGAAGCCCTATTCAGGGTTGCTGTGCGTGGCGCTGCTCTGCACGGCGGCCCTTTCGCTGGTCGCGGCTCGAGAAGTTGATGCCCAACCGCCCGCGCCAGCGCGTGCGGATCTCCCCAAGGTTGGAAAGGTCCCCGTCGCCGACGTTCTCAGGCGACTGGGGGCGAAGCTTGAGGGGGGATCGGAAGCCAAGGATCTTGATGCTTACTCACGCCATTTCGACCGCACCGACCCAAACCGAGACGGGAAGCATACCCGCGCGGAATACGTCGAAAAGGGCGTTTACATGACACCCCAGGCTCGGGCCGGCATCTTTCGAGCCGCCGACGGCAACGCCGACGGAGTCGTCACCAAAGCCGAGTATGTCTTGAACCGGATCATCACCGACGAAGCCAAAACGATCGTTGGAGGGATGGACGACGATCGAGACGGCTTGGTCGAGCGGGCGGAGTTCGTCAAACATGCGGCCAAGCTGCTTTCCGGCCCCGAGTTGGCCGCGCAGGTTTTTGCCGCGCTGGATGCCAACGCCGACGGTGGGATCACCACTGCCGAGTACTTGCGCATCTGGGGGCAATGGGCACGGGCCGGCCGCAAGCCGGCCGAAGAACGTATCGCGACGCGACGAGCGGAACTCGCCGACCCAGCAAACACACCCGACCCAAAACCGGTCGAATCACATCCCGGTGGCGGACCTCCGCCGGGACGCCCTGGCGCGGGAACCGGACCGCCAAGCGTCGATGAAGTTTTCAAGCGTTTCGACCGCAACGAAGACGGAAAGCTCCAGAAGAACGAGATACCCGAGTTCGCTCGGCAGTTCATCTTGCCAGCCGATGCCAACGGCGATGACATGGTGACCAAGGAAGAGTTACAGGCGTCGCGCCGACGCCAACGGCCGAGTGGTCGTCCCGCCGCCGGTGCTCCTCGGTAGGCGAATCGCCGGGCTCCGCGAGTCATCACGGGCAGCCCATCCCATGAATGCGGGCAAGTGATTCTCCCGACGATTCCCCGCCGTTTGGCCGCCTGAACCTACTCTTTTTCATGTGTGGCCGCTCGATCGAAGGGCGTCGATTCCTCTCGGTCCGCCACGTCCAGAAGCTTCTGGTCCTCAAGCAGCGACAGCATCGTATAGGCCGGGTTGTAGTGCTTGTTCAAGAAGAGCGGGTTCTGCTCCCGATAGAGCGTTTCACCGATCCGATCGGCGATGGGAATCAGTATCTGCTCATAACGGCAGAGGACCGGGGAAACCCGGGCGACGCTGCCCGTGGTCTGCCAATTCAGACAGCCGCACGTGTTGTGACAGCGGCGGCGGATCGCGCAGCGCCGGCAGGGCTCCTTCCCGTCTTGCGACTCGTCGCGAAGCTGGTTTCGCTTTTCTTCGTCGATGCCCGAAACGACGTCGCCCATGTGCCAGCGGCTTTCCCTGCCCGCGGTCGTGAACTGGACGCAGGGGAAAAGCAACCCCTGCGGATCGACGGAAATCTGCCGAATGCCAAGCTCGCAATGCTCCTTGCAGACGTCCTCGCCGTGGATGTGCGAAGAGAGCTTCACCTCGAAGGGGCTGAGGTAGAACTTCCGCCCCTGCCGGGTCCACTCGATATAGAGGTCGCCCAGTAGGGGTAGGGTGCGTCTCGACGCACCACCATCCGCCAAGACAAGTAGATTCATGGTGCGTCCAGACGCATCCTACGGAACTTCGCGGAATGTCCGAATGACCGCTCACTTCCCCACCGCATAAAGATGCTTGTTCGTCATCATGTACAACACGCCGTTGGCGGCCACGGGGGTGGTGAAGACGCCCAAGCTAATTCGCCGGTTTGCCCGGGAATGCGGTTTCGTCGGTCAGCGCCTTGTAGAGGTTTTTCATTTCCTCGGGCGAGAGCTTCGTCGGCTTCATCGAGGAACCGAGTTGGCCGAGTCCGACCTTGTGATGCACCTCGTAGGCCTTGGTGCGAAGGAACTGGCCGACGGACTTTCCGCCTAAATCGATCTCAAGGCCGTCGTCGCCGTGGCAGTCCGCGCACTTGTCCTCGAAGATCGTTCGCCCGGCCTTTGCATCGCCGTCGCGGCCGATTTCGGCGTACGAGACCGAACCTGTGGGATAGGTCCCCTCGGTTTTCAAGTCGTACAGGGCGGTTGTGTCGTAGGCGTTCTCTTTGAGGAACTTGACAATATCCCAAATCTCGGCCTCGGTGAAAATCTTGCCGTATGCGGGCATGAGGTCGCCGGCGGGGTTCTCTGTCGCCGGATCGTACGTCTTCGGGTCGAAGTCGGCCGGTCTCGGATTGCGAGGCGAAGCGATCCGGGCGAAGAGTTTTTCCGGAGAATCCGTCGTCGCGGCGCGTGCAAGATTCACGCGGCTGACATTCGGCCGTATGCCGGTTTTCGGCGCCCGACTGATGTACGCCCCCTTGCTTCCCAGCCGATCCCAACCGTGACACTGCTTGCAGCGGTGGAAGTCGCCCGCAGCCGCGATATTCGAGAGTTCGATCCCAAAGGCGTTGGAGAATTTCGGCGCTGCCTTCTTCGCACTGGCAGCGGTCGCGTAGAATTTATCGAAGAGCATTCCGCCATTGACGCCGTTGGCCGAGTCGTAGTCGGCTGCTGACGCAGTCCGTGGCAAAGCGGCCGCCATGGACAACAGAATCACGGCCGCTGTGCCAATAAAAAGGCCGGTCTGTTGGACTGCATGAAGTTCTTCGTGTCTCGCTCTCATCGTTTCATCTCCTGTGTTGTTGTCTCTGGGATTCCCGGAGCGGGCCGCCAAACAAAGCATACGTCAACAGTGTAGCGTACTCTGGCGTTGAAGCCCATCGCCGCGCCAGGTTTTCCCGGTTGTCCTGCAATACGCCCGTATTCTGGGACGGCGATTTCGACCGCCAAGGTCGCGAGATCGTTTTAGCCGGAAAAACCCCTTTCTTAAGATCCCGCTTACTTCCCCACCGCATAGAGGTGCTTATTCGTCATCATGTACAACACGCCGTTGGCGGCCACGGGGGTGCTGAAGACGCCGTCCAGCGTGCGGAGTTCGCTGAGGACTTTCAACTTCTTGTCGGCTTTGAGGATCCAGAAGCGATGTTTGCCGGTGCCCAGGTAGACCTTGCCGTCGGCTACCAGGGGTGAACCCCAGATCGGGCCGCCGACTTCGTGCGTCCAGTAACACTCGCCCGTGTCGGCGTCGAGGCAATGCAACTGGCCGTCGAAATCGGCCGCGAAGACCAACCCGTCGGCCACCGCCACGGTCGAGACGGTCGATCCGATCTTGTCGTACGACCAGACGATCCCGCCGCGCGTCACGTCGCCCTTCTTCGTGGCGTCGAGACAGACCAGCCAAGCCTTCTTCATCTTATGGAACGGCTCCTGGGTGAAGGGCACGTAGAGGCGGTCCTTGTGGAAGACGGGCATCGCCGTGACCTGGTACGAGGTGCTGTCGTGCTGATGATCGGGCGGCACATGATCCTGAGTCTGGGCCAGCGGATGACCGTTGAATTTCCAGACGTTACGAAGCGTCGCCGTTTTGTCGCCGGAGGGTTGCTCGGCGAGTATGTCGAACGCATAGAGATAACCGTTGCCGGCACCGAAGAACCCGAGCAGTTTGCCGTTGACCTTGCCCATGGCCAACGAACTCCACTGGCCGTGGGTAATGTCGGGGCCGATACCAAAACCGTCCTGGGCCACCAGCTTGCCGGTCTTCTTATCGAGCACGATCACACTGGGCGCCTCGGGATGCAACACCCGATTATGGGTCCACTCGACGCCGTTGGCCGTGCATAGATAGAGTAAATCGCCTTGCAACAGGATCGAGCAATTCGATCCGTTGTGCGGCTCGGCCTTGGTTTCCTTGATGATATTGTAGACCCAGAGGATATCGGCGTCGTGCGGTCCCGG
>JABMRP010000242.1 GCA_013202535.1 Planctomycetota bacterium | reverse complement strand
GCGTGGATCATGATCTCTTCGGCGGAGCCTTCCATGACGGCCAGAGGCTGGTGGATCATGATGCGAGAGTTGGGCAGGGCGTTGCGTTTTCCCTTGGCGCCGGCGGCCAACAACACGGCCCCCATCGACGCACATTGTCCTACGCAGTACGTTCCCACGTCGCAACTGACAAACTGCATCGTGTCGTAGATGGCCATTCCCGCCGTGACGCTACCACCGGGCGAATTGAGGTAGAGGTGGATATCGGCCTTGGGGTCCTCCGATTGCAGGAAGAGCATCTGGGCGAAGATCGAGTTGGCCACTTCGTCGCTGATGGCCGAGCCGAGCACGATGATACGATCCTTCAGCAGGCGGCTGTAGATGTCCATCGCCCGCTCTTCGCGGCCGCTTTTCTCGATAACGTAGGGAATCAGTGGCATGAACGGTTCACTCCGTGAAGCGGGGTTCCGAGAAGAGCATGGGCTAGTCGTCGTCTCCGTCGTCGTCTTCCGTGTCGGCCGCCTTGGCGAGGATGTCGTCGACGACGCCATACTCTTTGGCCTCCATGGCCGTCATGTAGTAGTCGCGATCGGTATCCTTGGCGATCCGCTCCAGCGGTTGGCTCGTATGCTCGGCCAGGATCTCGTTGAGCGTGTCGCGGGTTTTGAGGATCTCGTCGGTTTGAATCTCGATATCCGAGACCTGTCCGCCGACGTGACCGTACGGCTGGTGAATCATCACCTTGGCGTGGGGCAGGGCGAACCGTTTTCCCTTGGCGCCGCCGGCCAGCAAAACGGCCCCGCCGCTGGCAGCCAAACCGACGCAGTAGGTGGCCACCGGGCAACTGAGAATCTGCACCGTGTCGTGGATAGCCAGCGTGGCGGTAACGCTGCCGCCGGGTGAATTGATATAGAAATGGATGTCCTTGCGCCGGTTCTCGCTCTGCAGGTAGAGCAGCTTCATCACTAGTTCGTTGGCGTTTCCGTCGTGGATCTCGCCCTGGAGCAGGATGATGCGGTTCTCCAGCAGCAGGTCGCCCAACGTCATCTGACGCTGGCGCTGGTAGTCGCGGTATGCCGACATGGGATCCACCGGCCGATAACTACTCATGGACGCTCCTTCGTTCCTGGGGCGGAAGATTGTGTTCTTATCGAGGGGTACCGGCTACGTGTGGTCTTCCGCTTCGCGCAGCGGTTCCGCCTCGTCTTCGTACTTGGCATCGGGGATGGCAGACTCGTCTTCGCCGCCGCCGGCCGCCTGATCCACCGCTTCGGTATCCGACGTTTCCAGTTCGTAGGGGACCTCTTCGAACGCTGCGTGCTTGAGGATCAGGTCGATCACCTTCCGTTCGACAACCTGATTCCGCAGCACGTCCATGTGGCCTCCCTTTTCCAGACGGGCTCGAACCCGGCGAACCGACTCGTTGCTCTGCTGGGCGATCAGGACGATCTCCGCCTCCAGTTCTTCCTGTTCGGCGTCGATTTCCTCGTCCTCGGCCAGCCGCTCCAAGATGAAATGCTCTTTCAGCGCTCGGGCGGTCGACGCCTGGCTGTTCTGGCGCAACTCGTTCTCGTGGGCCGCAATCTCCTCGTCGGTAAACCCGCTACGGCGCAGCTCCATGACCGCTCGCTCCAACTCGCGGTGGCTTTGTCGCTCGAGCATCTCCGGCGGGAGTTCCCAGTCGGCCGCCTCGATCAAGGCCGCGGTGACCTGTTCCCGGGCGCGCTGCTGTTGCTGGTATTCCATCTGCCGCTGGAGGCTGTCGGCAATCGCGTCGCGCATGTCGCCCTCGGTCTCGAACCCGCCCATCTCGTCGAGGAATTCGGGGGTCAACTCGGGCAGTTCGAGCTTCTTGACTTCGAGGACCTCGAAGACCGCCTCGATCGTCTGGCCCCGCAAGGCCGCGTTCGGGGCGCTCTCGGTCAACTGGGCCTCGCCGGTGCGCGTCTCGTCCGCCTTGACGCCGGCCATCAAATCGTCGAACCCTTCCACCCTTCCATCGCGGAAACTCAACACGGGCCGGATACGGATGACTTCTTCTTCGGCGCTGGAGATCACTTCGTCGCCGTGGCGGAACGTGAGGTTGGTGGTGATGTAATCGCCCGATTCCGCCGGGCCGTCGTGGGGTACCAGTTGGCCGTATCGGGTGAGCAAGTCCTTCAGCCGCGAGTCGACGTCTTCGCGGCTGAACTCGCGCGTCGGCCGTTGGATCGAAAGCCCTTTCCATTTCGGCATCTTGAAGTCGGGGCGGACTTCCAGATCGTACTCGAAGGTCATCGACCCCTCGTCGGGCAATTTGACGGCTTCGACGTCGAGGTCCGGCTCGCTGATCGCCGAGAGGTTCTCATCCTCGTTAACTTGGGCAATGCCGTCCATCAACAACTGGCCCTTGACCTGTTCGCCCACCTGCTTGCGAAATCGCGACTCGACCAGCTTTCGCGGGGCGCGCCCCTTGCGAAAACCGGGCACTTCCGCGTCGTCCATCAACTCGCTGAACTGGTTGCTGAAATACCGCTCGATGTCCTCGCGACCAACGGTCACCGTGACGTGTCGCTGGCACGCACTAAGCTGGGCGACTTCCACCGTCAGGTCCAGCTTCTCAGCCTTTTCGTCATCGGTTTCCTCGCCGGTTTCCGTATCCTGCTCGGGGGATTCGGGATCGATGGTTTCGTCAACAGGGGGGTCGTTGGGGGTCGTCAAAGCGTCACCCTAATTGGGGGGTTTCATGCAAAGCGTTGCCGCCGCAACGCCAGAAGAGACTTCAAGAAGGCCGCCCACCAAAGCGACGGCCCTCACAAGAGCGGGTGATGGGATTCGAACCCACGACAACGACGT
>JABMRP010000241.1 GCA_013202535.1 Planctomycetota bacterium | reverse complement strand
CAATATGGTCATCCAGCGTGATAAGCCCATCACGATTTGGGGCTGGGCCGAGCCCGGCCAAAAGGTTTCCGTCCAGTTTGGCCAGGAGAAGGCCGCGGCCACGGCCGACGGCGAGGCGGGCCGCTGGGAAGTGACCTTCCCAGCGAAGCAGGCGAATGCCACCGGTCAGAAGCTGGTCGTCACCTCGGGCGATGAAACGATCGAGATGGATAACATCCTCATCGGCGACGTCTGGGTGATGAACGGCCAGAGCAACATGGCCTTCGGTCTCAGGGCGGTCTACCAGGCCGGTTTCGAGTCCTCCATGGCGCACTTGCCGTTGCTGCGCCACATTCAAATCAGGGGCGGCGCCGAATCCGAATTCGTCGAAACGGACATCCCCGACGAGTACATCAATAATGCGGACGATCCGGACAAGAACTGGAAGGTCGTCACCCCGGAGGTCGCGCTGGATATGGGTGCCATCGGGTACGTGTTCGGTTCACGTTTGCAGCGGGCGTTGCAGATTCCCGTCGGCATCATCGACAACGGCCGCGGCGGCGCGTCCATGGAAAGCCTCGTGCCGCGTCACAAGTTCGCCGATCATCCGCAGGCCGCCGGATACCTGGCTTGGGTCGAGCAACGCCAGGCCGAGTTCGACTGGGACGCGGCCATGAAGCCGCTCATCGAGCGGTGGGAGCAGGACGTCGCCCAGCAGCGAGAAAAGGGCGTTCCCGAAAACGAACTGCCGCCGGAACCGACTCGCAGAGCTGTTCGCTCCTGGAATGTGCCCGGGCGTAGCCCCAGCGACGCGGCCTCCTGTTACAACGGCATGTTCGGGGCCTTCAAGAGCCTGCACATCAAGGGGGTTGCCTTTCATCAGGGCTTCAACAACGCCATGATGAATACTTCCTGCAAGCCGAAATTCTACCGCATCCTCATGAAGCTCATGGTGGAGGGATGGCGTGAAGATTTTGACGACCCCCGGCTGCCCGTGGCTGTGATCGGTTTCTGTGCCGGCGGTCGGGCTCAGACCCGGCTCAACTTCGAAGAGATGGGGTTCTCGACCGCGGCCTATATCCGCGAGGCTCAGCGTCTGGGCCTCGCCGATGTTGGAGATCCGGAGCATACGGCGTTCATTCCGGCCTACGACGAGAAGATCCCTCAGTTGCACACGAAGAAGAAGAGGGCGCTGGGCGAACGCACGGCTCGCTGGGCTCTGAAGACGGTGTACGGAATAGAGGAGATCTCCTGGGAATCGGCCAAGGTATTGTCGGCGGTTCCCGAGGGCGACAAGATCCTCGTGACGTTTGATAAAGCCGTGTTCCCCGATGACATGGGGTCCCTGATCGAGGGCTTTGCGGTCGCGAATGCGTCGGGCGACTATTACATGGCCCAGGCCGTCGCCAAAGAGGTCAAAGACAAGGAAATGCGGAACAAGGAGATCCTTGTCTCGAGTCCTCTGGTGAAAGAGCCCGTGGCGGTTCGATATGCATGGGCCCGTTCACCGATGGGCAACCTCAAGGTGGAGGGCAAGCCATGGCAACCGCTACACAACTTCCGCACGGACACGTGGGACTTCCACGCGGAGGTGGAACATAGCGATCCAGACGGTCAAAAGAAGAACTCTGAAGCGATCAAGGAAATGCGAGATCAAGCCAAAGACTGTCTTGCCCGTCGCGTCGAGGCGGAAACGACGGTAACCGGTGAGAAATAGTTTTGTGTTCCGTAGTGAACGAAGCAGGATCGGTGGCGACCCCACTGATCTATCCACCCGGAGGCAACGCGCGCCTCACGAACCCACTCGCAAGGAGAGGCGAACCATGATGACAAGCAACAGAATCAAAACCGTATTGGCTCTGGCCGCCGTGGTGATAACAGGATTCGCCTTCAATGTCGCGGCGGAGGACAGACCGGCCTTACTTCCCGATCCGAACGTCAAGCCGGGCGACGGCAAGAGGCCCAACATTCTCTTTTGTCTTTCGGACGATCAATCGTGGCCGCATGCGAGTGCCTATGGGACCAAAGTGATTCAGACACCTGCGTTCGATCGAATCGCCAAGGACGGCGTTTTGTTCAATCACGCATATTGTGCATCACCCTCCTGTACTCCGTCGCGTAGCGCGATTCTGACCGGTCAGCACATCTGGCGATTGGGCCAAGGCGGGCAACTCTTCGGGACACTTCCCAAAGAGCATCCCGTCTATACGGAACTGTTGGCCCGGGCCGGTTATCACGTCGGATATATGGCCAAGGGCTGGGCGCCGGGCAACGACATGGCGGGCGGTCACACGGGCAACCCGGCCGGGAAACCGTATAAAAACTTCCAAGAGTTCCTCGATGCGGCCGAGCCGGGGCGGCCGTGGTGCTTCTGGTTCGGCAGTCGCGACCCGCACCGTGGTTATCGTCAAGGTAGCGGCGTTGCCTCCGGGATGGAACCCCGGCAGGTCGAAGTGCCCGACGTCCTGCCCGATACGCCCGAGGTTCGCGGCGACATCTGCGACTACTACTTCGAGATTCAGCGATTCGACCGAGAACTAGGTGCGATGCTCGAAGTCATCGAAAACGCGGGACAGATGGACAACACGATCGTCGTGGTCACCAGCGACAACGGCATGCCTTTTCCCCGCGGCAAAGCGACCCTCTACGATCTGGGCGTCCGCATGCCGTTGGCGATCCGTTGGAACCAGCAGATTTCCGGCGGGCGGAAGGTCGACGATTTTGTCAGCCTCACGGACCTGGCGCCGACCTTTCTGGAGGCCGCGGGCATCAAGCCGCCGAAGAGCATGACGGGCCGGAGTTTGCTGGGCATCCTTCGATCCACGAAGTCGGGCCACATCGATCCGAACCGCGATTGCGTGTTCACCGCCCGGGAGCGACACGCCTGGTGTCGAATCGACGGCATGGGCTATCCGTCACGGATGATTCGGACCAAGGACTTGCTCTACATCCGCAACTACGAGCCCGACCGTTGGCCGTCGGGAATCGCGAGGATCGTCACCAATGAAGGCGCCTACGGAGACGTCGACGCATCGCCGACCAAGGACGTGATGCTCGAACCCCGAACCGACCCCCAAGACCGGCGATTGTTCGAGTTGTCGTTTGGCCGGCGGCCGGCAGAGGAGTTGTACAACTGCCCAGCGGACCCGTTCCAGATGCGTAATCTGGCTGCCGACCCGGCGTACCGCTTGGCAAAGCAAAAGCTGTCCGATCGGTTGACGGCTTACCTTAAAGAAACGGGCGACCCGCGTGAAACGTCGCAGCCCGTTTTGTGGGACCAGTGGCCCTACTATGGCTACAACCAGTGGAAGATATTGCCGGAGAACGAATGATGTCGTGTTGCCGGTGTGGCGGCGGTGTGAACGGCTCGAACCACGCACCGTTATGAAATGAGAATCCGGCATGGTAGAATTAGAAGAACATGCCACCACACGGCTTGTGTTTGAGAGTCTGGCGGATCTGCCGCCAACCTGAATCACAACTTCCTACCCACAGGAGACCTTCCATGACTTCCCGCCGCCGAGCTCGATCGTTTTGGATTCTGCCCGCCGTTGCGATGTCGCTGCTGGCCTTGCCCGCCGTTGCTGCCGCGGTTCCCGCCCAACTCCCCGATCAGAACAGCAAACCCCTGAAGGTGTACATACTTGCCGGGCAGTCCAATATGGAGGGACAGGCAAAGGTCGAGACATTCGATTACATCGGCGACGACCCGGCCACCGTGCCATTGCTGAAGGAAATGCGCGGCCCCGACGGCAAGCCGCGCGTCTGCGAGAAGGTATGGATCTCGTATCTTACCGGTTCACGCGACAAGCTGGGCGAGGGGTTTGGCAAGCTGACGGCCGGGTACGGGGCTCGTGGCAACCCGGCTGAAGACGGCGGCAAGATCGGTCCGGAGTTCACCTTCGGCATCACCATGGAAAAGGCGACCGACGGACCGATCCTGATTATCAAGACCGCGTGGGGCGGTAAGAGCCTGCATACCGATTTCCGCCCGCCGAGCGCCGGGCCGTACGAGTTCAGCGAGGCGCAGTTGGAGAACTTCAAGAAGCAGGGCAAGGATATTGAAAAGGTCAAAGCCGATAAGGCGGAAGCGACGGGCCACTACTATCGCCTGATGACCGACCATGTGAAGACGGTTCTAGCGGACATCAAGCGAGTCTACCCGGACTACGACGCCAAGCAGGGTTACGAGATCGCCGGTTTCGCATGGTTCCAGGGATGGAACGACATGGTCGACAGCGGCACGTATCCCAACCGCGACAAGCCCGGCGGGTACGCCAAGTACGGCGAGTGGATGGCGCATTTCATTCGCGACGTGCGCAGAGACCTGAACGCTCCCAAAATGCCCTTCGTCATCGGCGTGATGGGCGTGGGCGGTCCGATCGAGATGTACTCCAATCCGCGTTACAAGGTGACGCACGGCAACTTCCGCGCCGCCATGGCCGCCCCAACCAAACTGCCCGAGTTCAAGGGCAATGTCGTCGCCGTGCGGACCGGTCTGTATTGGGACAAGCCCTTGGAGGCCGTCGCGGATAAGTTCGGCAAGGTCAAGGGCATGAGCCACTACCTGCGAAACCAGAGCAAAGGCCAGCCCAACGAAGACGGCAAGATGACGCCCAAGCAGCAGCAGGAGTATCTCAAAGAGTACCGAGCGAAAGTGATCACGCCTGAAGATGAAGCCATGTGGCAACGCGGCGCCTCCAACGCCGGCTACCACTACCT
>JABMRP010000240.1 GCA_013202535.1 Planctomycetota bacterium | reverse complement strand
CCGCCTTCGTTTGGGCTCGGAGCCAGTCCCCATTTTTCACTCCCGATTACGACAGTTTGAGTTAGGAAGAATCACGGATGACAATCGAACTTCGTTGGATGGTCAGTCAATCGGCCAGTAGTTTCCACGCCGCGGGGGCTTCTTGCCGGGGTTTGGCCCTGTTGAACCCCTCGCTGGCCGAGGCGATCGCCGAACCGGCCCGGGCGCTGAGCAACGAGATTCGCGCGTTTCGGTTGCCCGAGGCTCCGTTCTGGGATCATCTGGCAGCCATGTCGGCGGAGATCGAAAACGATCGCGAGTTGGTCGAGATGGCCCTGCGAAAGACGATCGCCGCCGGCGCGATCATGCCGACGATGGTCCACGGGCTGGCGGCCCGGGTGGCCGACGTCGAGGCGGCCGTCGAGCGGGTCCTGCCCGAGTTGGTCGAGGAAATGGCCGATCAGGCCGACTTCCTTCGCGACCAGTGGAAAGCCCGGGGAAACGGGTTGCTGGGGCGGATCGCCGAGTTGACCGATCCAAATGTGCTGGTGCCGGGCGCCACGGTGATGCTCGTTTATCCGGTGCTCGGTGGCGGCGGCGGGGCCCATCTGGCCACCAATCGGGTGCATGTCGAAACGGTGCCCTCCGATCCGGTCGAGCAGCTTCCCGAGGTCGTGCGGCTGGCCTGGCTGCTGGCCCAACTGAACGTCGATCTGCCCATCTTCAGCGACCGGATCCATCGCGACCGCCATCCGCTGATCGCCTCCCTGGCCCTGCTCCCACCGGCCCTGGCGGCCGGAATGCCCGACGAGTGGGAACCGTGTAGCCGCGAGAACATCGAACTCGCGCTGGCCACCTGGCACGTCGACGGACCCGCGGGCGTCGATCTGCCCGAGATCGTGGGCACCTGGTGGGAGACGTATTCCGCGTCGCGTCCGCCGTGGAGCGTTGCCTTGGCGGCGTTGGATCAGATGGTGAGAGTAGGGACTGGGGACTAGGGACGAGTGTACGGTGGGACAAGCGGAGCGCCGGCCCACCATCGTAGCGTGAATAAATGCAAGTTGGCCGTCTTATGGCAGCGGAGGAATGCATGCGGATACGAGAGGCTTCGGAGTTGGATTTGGATGATGTGCTGAGTGTGGAACGTCTCGCGTTCGGCCATGACAAAGAAGCGGGGCTCGTGAGAGACCTCTTGGATGACGCGAGCGCGAAACCGATTCTGTCTCTGCTCGCTTTCGACGGTGATCGGGCCGTGGGGCATATTCTATTCACCGCGGTATGTTTGTCGAAAACGCGGCAGGGAATCTCGGCCGCGATTCTCGCTCCGTTGGCCGTTGTGCCCGATGCTCAGAAGCAAGGGATTGGCGGAAAACTCATCGAGAGAGGACTGCGGCTTCTTTGCGAATCAGGAGTCGAGCTTGTCTTCGTGCTCGGGCATCCGGAATACTACCCACGCCATGGCTTCAAGCCGGCAGGCAATCTGGGATTTGAAGCACCGTATCCCATTCCGGACGAACATGCGGATGCATGGATGGTTCAAGCTCTTCGGCCGGATGTCATCGGCTCTGTTAGCGGCAAGGTGATTTGCGCCGATGCGCTCAATAAGCCGGAACATTGGCGAGAGTAGCGTGGCGCAACGTCAGAGGACGACCGTCAACGCTTTTCCCCGTTGAGGTAAACGTCGTACTTTCGCTTGCCCATCACCACGGCGACGTGTTGCCAGACGCCGGGTTTCAGTACGCCGGGAAGATCCTTCTGGTGGCTGCCGACGATCAGACGTAGGCTCTCCTTTGGCCAACAGTCCAACAGGAAGCCGTCGCCTTGCCCGGCGGTAATCTTGTCGAGGATACGGCCCGTCTCTCCTTCCTCGGGCAGGATCCATGCCTCGAAGGAAACGTCGGTTTGGAGGTCCTCGGCTTTCACCGGCAGGGCATCGCCCGTCTTGGGATCGAGCACGCAACCGGCGACCGCATCGAGCGCCGGCTTCTTCGTGCGGTCGCCTTCGGCCAGGGTGCGGATCGTATCGAGTTCGAGGCGGCCGCGGAACATGGTGACCCGGCCGATCTGGCCCCGGAACCGATTGTTGCCGTTCTGATCCGTGCCGATGCGCAGCGGATGGTCGTTGGCCGGCACCACCGGGCGCGGAGGTGCGATCTGCGGTGGGTAAACCACCACGTCTTTCTTGCGCGTGGCCGGTTCGATGGTCCAGTCCGCCAATTTGCCGTCGGTCACTTGGCCGCGGATGAAAGCTCCGCCGGTCACGTGGAGCTTGAAATCGACATCCCAGTCGGCCGGCCAGGCCGGCAGCAGTAGGATCTTGCCGTCGGCTTCTTGCACCAACATGCGTTGCAGGGCGGTGCTGCCGGCGCCGAAGTGGTCGAAGTCGGGACAGGAATCGGGGCCCGCGCTTCCGTATAGGGGGAAACGGCACTGGGTACTTGCGTGGCGGAAGCGATGGATCAGGCCGTCTTGTGCTTCGGCGGCGTTGCCGGCATAAGCCCAATGGATCTGGTCCTGGGTCCAACATTTGTAGCCGAAGGCGTTCTTGTTGGTTCGGTACTTCATGGTCCAAGCGACGATATCGGCCGATCCCAGTCCCAGGCCGAAGCAGCGGAACGGGAAGACCGGATACAGTTCGCCGTTCTCGGCGTTGTGCTTGGCTGCCCAGGTGCGAGCCGGCGCGATGGCTTGGCGGCCGTCGATCTCGTGTAGATGAATCGCCGGGATTTCCGCCCGGAAGCGGCGCCAGGCGGCCTGATCTTCCGCCGAGCCGGCCTTAATTGACAGCAGTTCATCGAGACAGAACCGCAGGCCCGCCACGTCCGGCGCGGCATTGACCGCAACCCACCAGGTTTCCAGCACCATGCCCGGGTCGATCCGGAGCTTCCCGTCGTCGTCGCGAGGATAGTGCTTGTCGAAGAACAGCATCACCTCTCGGGCGAACGGGACAAGCACCGTGTCGCGGAACTTCTCATCACCGGAGTATTTCACGTGCTCGATCATCATGGCCAGGGTTTCCAGGCCGGCGGTGAAATAGTAGCTGTGGTAATACCCCTTGCCGTCATTCTCGCCCGGAGCGGTCTTCGGCGGTTTGCCCGAGCGACCGCAATCGCGTTCGGCGCCGGTCGGTTCGATGTTTTCGCGGTAGTAAGCGCCTTCGTGTCCGAACCATGCCCGGG
>JABMRP010000239.1 GCA_013202535.1 Planctomycetota bacterium | reverse complement strand
CCCCCAACTCGCCCCGGCCACGACCGTGACCGACGAAGAAATGGCGACGGCCGGCCAATGGGTGGCAAAGCGGTTCGTTGACGGCGGCGAGTCGGGCGAATTGGTGCCGCCGTTTTCCTTTACTTATGGCGGCAAGCCATCGGCCGAGTTGTTGCCGAACTGGAAGCAGTCGCATCGCGTGAGCCAGCTCGACGACCGGCGTATCGAGCATACGCTAACATGGACGGATCCTGAATCCGGGCTCGCCGTCCGTTGCGTCGCCATCGTGTACCGCGATTTTCCCACCGTCGAGTGGACGCTCTACTTCAAGAACACGAGCGAGACGGATACCCCGATCTTGCAGGACATTCGGTCGCTGAATGCGAGTTGGCAGCGCGAAGGCGACGGCGAATTCCTGCTGCATCACGCCGTCGGCTCGCCGGCCAACGGCTCGGATTACGGGCCGCTGGAAACACCGCTCGGGCCGCGGGCAACCAAGCGGATCAGTGCGGCCGGCGGACGCCCGACGAATTCCGACCTGTGCTATTTCAACCTGGAGTGGGGCACCGAGGGTGTCATTCTCGCCGTCGGCTGGCCGGGGCAATGGGCTGCCGAGTTCGCGCGGGATGACGCCGCCGGGATCCGCATCCGGGCCGGGCAGGAACTGACCCATTTCAAGCTGCTGCCCGGCGAGGAGGTTCGCTCGCCGTTGGTGGCTTTGCTGTTCTGGCAAGGAGACTGGATCCGTGCGCAGAACCTGTGGCGACGCTGGATGATGGCCCACAGCATGCCCAAGCCGGGTGGCAAGCTGCCGCCGCCCCAGTTTGTTGCTTCCAGTTCGCGCGCCTACCAGGAGATGATCGGCGCGAATGAGGCCAACCAGATCATGCACATCGACCGCTATCTGGAGGAAGGCCTCAAGATCGATTACTGGTGGATGGACGCCGGTTGGTACATCCAGCAGCATGGCTGGCCGCAGGTCGGCACCTGGGAGGTCGATCCCAAGCGGTTCCCTCGGGGCTTGCGCCCGATCAGCGACCATGCGCATGCCAAGGGGCTGAAAACCCTGCTGTGGTTCGAGCCCGAGCGGGTCATGCCCGGCACGTCGCTTTACGAAACTCATCCCCAGTGGCTCCTGCGACCCACGCCGGGCCGCGAACATCCGCTGGCCGGTTTGTGCGCGTGGTCGTCCGGTGGTCTGGGTGGCAGCGATCCGTGCGTGTCGCACAACCCGACGCCGAAGACGCGCTCCATGGCGGATATCCGCTGGGAGCCGGGCCGGCTCTCCTTTCATCCGGGGCCAAAGGGCCAGTACAGTGTCGTGCGATTCACAACACCGCGGGCCGGTGCCTACGCCGTGCGGGCTTCGTTCCTGGCCATCGACCGGCGCACGACCACCGACGTCTATATGTTGCATCGCGGCCGGTCCGTATTCGAGGGGACGATTCGCGCCGAAGATGGCAAGAAAGCCGCCGAGTGCAATCAGCAACTCACTCTGGCCAAAGGTGACATGCTGGATTTCGTCGTGGGATGGGGCAACGGCACGCACATCTGCGATTCGACCGGCCTGGAAATCAAGCTGACCGGACCATCGGGCAATACGCACAACGCAGCCAAGGAGTTCCGCGCGGCAGACAATCCCGCTGGCCCGTGGAGCTACGGCTATCTGAATCCGGGCGATACGCCCGACACCGGCACGTTCGCGCTGTACGATCGCCCCACGAAGGCGGAAGAACATGGGATGCGGCTGTTGGATCTGGGCAACCCGGCGGCCCGGCAATGGCTGACCGAGCACATCGACAAGCTGCTGACCGAGCAAGGCATCGGCCTTTACCGCCAGGACTTCAACATGGATCCGCTGGCCTTCTGGCGAGCCACCGACGCGGCCGATCGGCAGGGTATCACGGAGATCCGCTACGTCACCGGCCTGTTGGCCTACTGGGACGAGTTGCGGCGGCGGCATCCGGAGATGTTAATCGACACGTGTGCTTCCGGCGGCCGTCGCAACGATCTGGAGACACTGCGGCGAGCCGTTCCCCTATGGCGAAGCGACTACGCGTTCGAGCCCGTCGGCCATCAGTGCATGACCTACGGCATCTCGCTCTGGATACCGTACCACGGCACGGGCACCGTGGCTTGTGCCAACGCGGGATACTACGGCGGCGGCCTGACACCCGTCGAACCTTACGCATTCTGGAGCAACGCCGCCCCCAGCCTCGGCTCGGGCATCGACATCCGCGTCCGAGAGATCGACTACGAAGCGCTCCGCCGGCTGGTCGGCCAGTGGCGCGCCACCAACGCGAACTACTACGGCGATTACTACCCGCTCACGGCGTACACCCGGGCGAACAACGTCTGGATCGCCTGGCAATTCCACCGCCCCACGGTCGGCCAGGGGATGGTGCAGGCGTTCCGTCGAGCCGACTGTCCCGACGCGACGGTCCGTTTGAAGCTGCGCGGCTTGCAGCCGGACTCACGCTACGAGTTCAAGCGTCTCGACACCCCGGGTGAAACGATCGTATCGGGCGCGGACCTGATGACCGACGGCCTGACCGTTTCCGTGCGGGACCAACCGGGCGTCGTTGTCTTCACGTACCAACGCGCGGAACCGCGTCCGTAATGCGTGAGCGGCCCCTACCCCTTGGATAGCTCACCCTGGTATACAGCCAGGATGTTCTCTGGCGGGACGTCGGGCTGGAACAGATGGGCCGGGCTCAAGATGTATCCATCGGGAATCCCGTTAATAACCGGTCGGCGGCCGCTTCGATTTCTTCTGGCGAGGCGGTTGCATCGCCAACCCATATCGTCGCATTTTCCGGAAGGTGGGTTTGCGGCGGGGGTCGGCTTGCGCTGGCGGTTGGCGGTGTATTTGTCGAGGCGATGACGGACCGCCCTACTCGGCGGTGGCGATTTCTTCGGGAGCGAGTTCCTCGTCTTCGCAGATGATGCGGAAGCCGACGTCCCACACGCCTTGCCACCAATGGTAGCTTAGGCGGTACGTGTCACGATCGCTGCCGGGTGCGCCGAGCGCCTTCGCGCCGCGGACGACTTTGCGGCCTTCGGCAGACGCATCGTCGCGGACATCGCTGGGTGCGTACGGGTAGGGGCGATGCGTGGTGCGGGTCCACTCGCCGAGGTTGCCGGGCATCTGCTCCACGCCCCAGGCTCGGCCGGAGCCGCTGCCGGCGCGGCACGTGTATTCCCATTGAGCTTCGGTCGGCAGGGCGTAGCGGCGTCCGGTTTGCTTGGAGAACCAGTCGCAAAACGCCTTGGCCCGCGCCCACGAGACGCGGACGACCGGTTGTTCCGGCCGGTTCAGCGGGTTGCCACGGTTCGAGTGGTCCTTGCCGCCGCGGTCGAGGTAGCGGCTGTCGTGCTCCGGGTCGAAGAGGTTGAACTGCTCGTTCGTGACGATCGTCTTGGAAATCCAGAACGGCCGTTCGATGCGGACCCGACACGGCGGGCCCGCGTCGGCGCGGCCGTCGGCGTTGCCCATGACGAACTCGCCGGCCGGGACACGGACCAGCGTGATCTGAACGGGGCGGTCGTTGACCGTGCCGAGCGTGACCGTCCGCTGGCAGTCCTCGCCCTGGCGGGTCCGGGCGTCGGCGTCACTCAACGGCCAGTCGGGGCACTCGACCTTCACAACCTCTTTCGGTTCGGGTTCCGTCGGGATGATCGGCTCGACCGGGTCGGCGGACAACTCGGGAACGTCTTCGTAGTCCTCGCCGACGCCGGCGTAGAGTTGCCTGAGTTCGGCTCGGCGCTGGCGCTGGCCTCTGGGGATCTCGCGGAACTCACCCCATGTGCCGTAGTAGGGCACGTTCAGATCGATCCACGTGTAGAGCCGCTCACTCGCCTCGCGGTCAAGCTTCACCCCGTGGTGGCCCTTGCGTAGCATCTGGATCAGCGGGCTGGTGTCGGCGTAGTACTCGGCTGCGGGGAACATGTGGTAGTCGCTCTCCGGGCCGGGCCGGCGGACGTGCTGCTGCAGCGTCTTGTATGCCCGGCTGTAGGTCTGCACGTTGTCCTGCCGCAGGTCGGTCAGTTGCCGTCCCTTGTATGGCTTGTCGTTGTGGCAACCGACACAATACTTATCGAGCATCGGCTGCACCTCGCGGTCGAAGCTGAACCCGCGGGCCGGGCCAAACCAGGGTGCGATCTCCTGCGGCCCCTTCTTGGTGGCCACGGTTTGATGCGTGGGCGGGGCGCCGGTCGTGTCCTCGTGACAGCCGACACACGAGAGGTTTTCGCCGGGCATGGCCACGAACCAACTCCGCATCAGTTGCAGGGCCTTGCCGTCTTCGTCCAACGGCTGCACGGCCAGCGGCGTGTTGGCCGGAACACGAAACGCGGCGGAGCCGTCCGACTCGACCTTGACCGTGCCCACGATGCGATGGACGTCCCAGGGCCCCTCGATGCCGATGTAGGTGTGGTTGGCCAGGCCCTGGTAGCCGTAATCGAACGCGAACAGCCGCAGCCGCTTGACCGTGCCGCGGGGTACGCCTTTGAGCCCACCGCCGGCGTACACATCGTTCATGTACACGATCGCGTCCTTGCGCGAGGTGTCGACCTTGTCGGGGATGGCACTGGGCCGCCTGGTTTCGCGCAACGGCACCGGTTCAAGCATCGCCACGCCCGGCTCGACACAGATCGGCACGATGTTGTCGAACACGTCGACCAGGTACACGCCCCACGGCGATTGCGGGTTGAGTTGACAGGCGGTGAGGAAGTACTTCTCGCTCAGCGGGAAGGGGTGCAGGAACTTGGGCCAGGAGCCATCGACGAGATTGTCCCGGATGATCGGCTCGACCTTTTGTCCGTAGCCGGGGATCCGCTGCACGACGCCGTCGGCCTCGCGTTGCCCGAGGGCCGGGTCGAAGACGATCAGCTCGCCCATCCGCGGCACGCCGTGGTGGCCGGAGATAATGCCCACGAACTTCGACGGATGACCCGGGATCGGCCGGGAATAGAACGTCGAGTTGGGCCACAGCGAGTTGCTCCCGTACAGGGCGGTCTGGCCGGTGCCGTCGGGGTTCATCCGCATCACGACGCGGGTGAAGTAGTGCGGCGTGTCACTATACTCCCAACGGGTGAACATCACGCGGCCGTCGTTCATGACGGTCGGGCACCAGTCGTGGTCCTGGTCGAAGCAGAGGCGGCGGATGCCGGTGCCGTCGGGGTTGATGATGTGCAGGTTGGCGACCTGATCATTGCCACCCACGCACGGCACGCCTTGAAAACAGGAGGTCGAGTCGTAAATGATCCGGTCGTCGGGCAGGTAGCAGGCGTCGTAATTGTCGACGTCGGGCTCCGAGGGCGTGACCTGTCGCCGCTGGCCGCCGTCGACGTCGATCTCGAAAACCTCGTAACGGTTATTGGCGCCCCTTTGCGAGATGAGCATCTTCCGCGCGTCCCAGTGCAGATCGACGTCGCCGACGAAGCTCTTGTTTTCCGGTCGGAAGAGCGTGGTCAGTTTGCCGTCGGGACACACCGGCGAGAGGACGGCGATCTCGTTGTCGAACTCGCCCCGCATCACGCAATTGCCCTGCCAGTTTTGCGGCAGACCGAGGTTGCCGCGACGCTTGATCAACAAGAGTTTATCGAAATCCAACAGCGGATTTTCCAGAAGCGCTTCGTGGCAAAGCTTTTCCAACCCCTCGACGTCGTCGCCGTCGTCGGCATCGATGGCGTCGAGCCGGGCCAGATACTCTTTGCCCTTGGGGTAGCGGTTGCCGAACGTGGCGATGAGGTCGTTGATGGCCAGTCGCAACGATTCGGTGTTACCGATCGGCGCGCCGGCGATCTTCGCGACGGCTTTGCCCAACCAGTCGGGCTTGGGATGGTTCTTGACCACCAGTTCCGTCGCGCCCGAGCCCGGCTGGGGTACGTCAACGCCCCAGACCACCTTGCGGTTCTCATCCAAGACGGCAACCCGGCAACCGTGAAGTCGTCCCTCGTATCCATCGCGGTTGAAGATCACCACTTCTTCGATGGCGATGTTCTTCCTCAGGTCGACTTCCCAGGCCGGATCGTTCGTCACCTCGGCCGTGTGGGTGATGCTTCCGTCTTCCCACTTGCCGCTGGTGTTGCCGTCCACCGCGCGGCTCGCGGCGCCGTCGGAGCCGATACTGGTCTGACCTGCCTTCTTCCCCTGCGCCACATTCTTGCCGGCACTGTAGACCTGGACCTCGGCGAGCGAGAGTATTTTCGCATAGCCGGGAATGGACACGTTGACGTATCTCCCGGTAACGGTTTCCGGGGCGGCCTGCGTCGTGCGGCACGACGCGACAAGCAGAACGACGATGGCGGCTGTCTTGTACATGAATCATCCCTTCGTATCGGCGTTGAGGCGTGTCGGCCGGCGGCCGGCAGTGGGCTATACTGGTGGGCGCCGCCTGTCCAATGAAACCGGCGACGATGTCGTCTTGCAGCGCAAGCTATTGTAACGATCCCCCGGTGTTCATGTCAAACGCGAGTTCGTTTGGCGTTGCTGTCCCGTCCTCCGACAAGCGGTCATGTTTGGCAATCGACTCGGCGGCCAGGAGGGCGTTGAAGCGATCGTGCGATGAGATGCCCGCGCTCGGGTCGAACAGGTCTCGCGATTACTTCTTCCATCATCTCTCGTACTCGACGGCTGATCCCTTCCCGGTGCCATTGTGGCCTTCTCGGACTGAATGAGAAGCCGTTTGCGAGAGATTCTTGGGGCGTATTGATTCGGTTCGCGGTCAACCATCCCCGTCGATATCGCCGTTGAAATCATCCACGTCCGAGAAGCGGAAGGCCCCCACATACTGAAAGTCCTTGATGCTGAGAAGCGAAAGGCCCCCACATACTAAAAGTCCTTGATGCTGAGAAGCGGAAGGCCCCCACATACTAAAAGTCCTTGATGCTGAGAAGCGGAAGCTTTTGCGTCGGCGCCGCGTCCGCTCCGGCGGATGTTGCCACCGGCGCTGCCGAGATGACAAAGAGCAGGGCAACCGTGTGACGTGCCACGTTGGACCACATGTCTCTTCCTCCCTGGCTGGAGTATATTTTGGGTCTACTCGCGACCCCACCGGACTGGACTTCATGCCAGCGGCCACCCACGACGAGCTCAAACAGTTACCGTTCAGTGGCGCGGTGTTCGTGAGCCCCGCCGACTTCGAGACCGCCGCCTGCCCCCTTTCCGGGCGTCCACGATCCCTGGGGAAGGCCAGTACGTCTTCCTGAAGCTGTGGTGGAACCCACAGGCGGACGTGGACGCACCAGCACCGCCGACGTGGGGGGAGGCAGGGAGATTCAAGGAGGGCTCCGCTGGTGTCCCCAGGCCAAATACAGTAAACTGAGCCTCAAGAGATCACGCGCCCATGGCGCAGGATCAAGCGCCCGTGGCGCAACTGGATAGCGCATCGGTCTTCGGAACCGAGGGTTACAGGTTCGAATCCTGTCGGGCGTG
>JABMRP010000034.1 GCA_013202535.1 Planctomycetota bacterium | reverse complement strand
TGCTGTCGGCACGGCACGCGTACTCCCACTGGGCCTCGGTCGGCAGTCGATAAACGTGCCCGGCCGCTTTCTCTTCGGGGAGCGCCGACAACCGTCGGCAGAACTCGACTGCGTCTTCCCATGAAACGCATTCCACTGGGTGTTCTGGCTCGCCCTTGAACTTGCTCGGGTTCTTCCCGATCACCCGCTCATATTCGCGTTGTGTCACCGGATAGACCGCAAGACGAAACGGCTCCGTGATGCAAACACGGTGTTGCGGTTTTTCGCGATCGAACGCATCTTCATCCGAATCCGGCGAGCCCATCAGAAACTCCCCGGCTGGAATATGGGCTAGCTTCATGCCAATGGAGTTGGTGACGATCTGTCCGGGTGCCGCGTCGGAGGTTGGAATTCGGTCCAACGTGTCGCTAAGATCTCGATTGCTTTGACCGTGGGATTCGTCGCTCATGAGCCCCATACCTCGGGGAATCGTCGAACCGGTGAAAGGAAGACACCCGCACTATATTCCGTGCGGAACGAAAGTGCAAGTAGGCTGTTTGTTACTCCTTGGAGTGCGGCGACTTGTCGCCGCTTTCCCTTTCCCTCGGCTTGGAAATAGTGTGGGGGTTTCACGCAGAAGAACATCTCCCGGAAAAGGAAAGCGATGACAAGTCATCGCACTCCAAAGGGCAACAATCTCACCGCCGATCGTTCCAACGGCAAAGCTCCGCAACGACGCCCTGGTATATCTCGCCCGTGGCGGAGATTTCGAAGCGGCGCGAAGTGGGGCCGGTTGACTCTAGGCGGATCACGAGCCGATCCGCCGGCAGGCAGTTTTCGACGCGGTCGGCCCATTCGATGAGCGTGACGCCCGGGCCGTCGAAGTACTCCTCGGGACCCAGTTCGAGAAATTCGTCCTCGTCGCGCAGGCGGTAGGCGTCGAAATGGTAGAGGTTGCGGCGCCCGCGATACTCCTGCATCAGCACAAACGTGGGACTGACCACGCGACCGCGCTCGACACCGGCCGCCTCGGCAATCGCTTGCACCAGCCGCGTCTTTCCCGCCCCCAGCGTGCCGCACAAGGCGACCACGCACCGGTCGGGCAAAAGCTTCGCCAGTTGCGCTCCCAGGGCGGCGGTTTCGGTTTCGTCGGCAGCGTCGTAAATCAATCGAGGCATCAGTCGAACTCGTGCAAGTAGCCGCGGGGGGCGAGGGGCTTGGTCTGGCCGTCGGCGTCGATCTGCCAGAGACCCGGCTCGGCGACAAACTGACCGACGTCGGTGATCTCCACGTCCAGCGGTTGGCAAGCCAGGATCCGCTTCGCCTCCTCCGGAGCAACGGCCAGCACCAACTCGAAATCCTCGCCGTCTCCCAGGGCATGATCCAGAGCGCTCACGCCGTCGGCCCGTTGATCGGCCAGCCGGTGCGCGTCGTCGGCCACGGGCACGGAAGAGAGCTGGATCACCGCTCCACAGCCGCTCTCCGTGGCAAGGCGCGACAGATCGAGCGACAAGCCGTCGCTGACGTCGATCCCCGCGTGCAGTTCGTACCGATCGTGTAACGTGATGGCCTCGTCGACACGGGGGGGGAAATCGAAATGGCGTCCCAAAATACTCCCGCCGAATTGGCCGGTGACCAGGATCCGGTCGCCGGGGCGAGCCCCGTCGCGCCGCAAAGGGCCCCGTCCGGTCGGTTGGCCCACCAACGTAATGCTCAGCACCAGCGGCCCGTCCCAACTGTTGGTATCGCCGCCGGCGATGGCCAGATGGTGTTGCTCGGCCAGCGGCAGCAAGCCTTCGTAGAGCGCCACGGCCAGGTCCATACCGCCTTGTCGCGGCAGTGCCAGCGCGACGACCGCACCCAGGGGGCGACTGGCCATGGCGGCCAGATCGCTCAGATTGACCGCCAGCGCCTTGCGACCGACGCGGCGTGGATCGACCCGATCGAGAAGAAAATCAACCCCGTCGGTGAGCATGTCGACGGTGAGCACGCACTCACCCGGTGGATCAAGCTGCAACACGGCCGCATCGTCGCCCGGCCCCAGGCGGAGTTGAGGGTGGCTATCGAGCCGATCGCGAAGATAGGCGACGAAGTCGGATTCCATGAGAGGGCACACCGGCGGTGGTTTGGTATGTGCGGCGGCCCGGAAGAAGGGCCGAACCGTTCGACTACCAGAAAGATACCGCACCGGCCCTCATAAGGCCACGGGGTCCCGGGCGTATCCTGCCCCTATTGCGACCGATAGGTCTCGATCATCGCGACGGTCATGTAGCCGTAGAGCGTCTCGTTGCCGCGGACGATGAAGAACTTGATCGGGTCGAACTTGGAGAAGTCGGCCCGATTGAGGACATACGCCACGTTTTCCTTGGAAACGGTCTCCCAAACGTGCATGCCGACGAGAATGTCGCCGGTCTGGATGCCCTGCCGGGCGGCAGGTCCGTCGGCACGCACCGACTTGACGGTCAAACCGCCCCGGTATCGGGTCTTCAGAAGCTCGAACTGCGCTCGCGGCATGGTCTCCAGATCCAACCCCAGCGCTTCCCATGCGGTATCGGCCGTGTCGGCGATCCGCTCGCTCGAGTTGCCCAGCGTCAGGTCGACACTCAGGGGAGTCTGATCCCGCTGGATCGACAGAGTCACGGTGTCGCCGGGCCGCCGGGCCAAGAGTCCGCGCTGAAAGTCCAAGGCCCGCCGGACCGTAATGTCGTCGATGCCGGAAATGACGTCGCCGGTCTGGAGACCGGCCAAGGAAGCGGGGCTGTCGTTTTCCACGGTGTCGACGGCCAACCCGCCGTCGGGTTCGGATTTCAACGCCACGCCGATCCACATTTCCTTGATCTGTTGAGACGCCAACAGTTGGGCCGCCACTTCCAACACCTTGTCGACCGGGATGGCGAATCCGATGCCTTGGGCGCCGGCCCGCACCGCCACGTTGATGCCGATCATCTCGCCGTCGATGTTCAGCAACGGCCCGCCCGAGTTGCCCGGATTGATGCTCGCGTCGGTCTGGATCAGGTCGTCGTAGTTCTGCGCGTCGCTCACCTGGACCGTCCGGTGCAGAGCGCTGACGATGCCTTTGGTGACCGTGTGTTCGTAACCGTAGGCATTGCCCACCGCCACGACCGGTTCGCCCGGCATCAGATCCTTGGCCGTTCCCACGGAAATGACCGGAAGGCTCTTTCCCGTGTCGATCTTGATGATGGCCAAATCCGTCGTCATATCGCGGGCGATCAGCTTCCCATAGTATTGGCTTCCGCTGGCCAGCGTCACTTGAATCTGACGCACGCCCTCGATGACGTGATGGTTGGTGACGATGTATCCGCGGGAATCGATGACCACGCCGGTGCCCATCCCGTTGACTCGCCGGCTTCCCGAGGCCGCACCGGTCGATTGGATCCCGCCGCCGACGGTCTTCTCGCCACGGATATTGACGACCGACGGCCGAGCCTGCTCGACTGCCCGGACAATCGGCGTCTTGCGCAGATCGGACGCCAGGAGCGGCGTTGCCAGAAAAAACACCAGCCCGAGGATGCCTATCCTTCGCATCCGTGGACGGAGAAGTCCCAGCAACGGTTGCCGAACGATTGGGTTGATCATGGAGCGTATATGCACGGGTGGTGAGGGAGAGCGGCCGAGACGCCTTGCTTCCGGGAATCGAACCGTCGTCAGTTCGGATGCACTGGACGGAGTATGTCCCACCTTGGTTTGATCGGACCAATCTCCCGAGCCCTTGACTATCGGGTGGTGCTACTAGAATAAGCGTCCCAGTCTACCTAGTGTATGGGAATGTGGGTGAAGTGCATGGCATACGAAGCGAGTACAGATTGTTCACCGGACGACTGACCAATCTGGAGATGACATGCCACGCCGATGGCGACCGTTCCGCAGTCGGCCCAGCTTGCTCAACTCTACACGGACTGCGAGGAAGTGGCGCGCATGGGAATCATCCGGGCCAGCGCGAGGAGCGAACCGGACACCGGCGAAACATACGGGGCGGAATTACCGGCCGACCCAGCGAAGGTCGGTCTGCTGGGCGAGCTTCGGCGAGGAAGATGGTTGGCCCCGAGGGGTGAAGAACCAGCTCGCCTGCCGGGGCGGCGATAGCCGCCGTAATGAGGCCTCACCCGTTTGGCCGCCATTGGGGGCGCCCGGTGGAGTGGGCACTTGCTCGGCCGTCGCGCCCGGGGTCGTCGATCGGGCGGCTCCGGACGAAGGCGGCAGACTATCGGCCGGGGCGACTGGACCGTACGTCCTGTCCGCGGACTGCCCGCGGAGGAAAATCGGGCCGGTGGGAACCGGGTGGAAACGCGGATGGTTGTAGTACCCAGTCTCCCCCTGTGTCGCCAACGAACCACAGCCACGGTTCAAGCCGCGGCCAAAAATGGGCTGCCGCGCTTGGCCGACCCCGGGAGCACCGGCAGCGCCCGGAGCACACCCCGGATCGACGCCCCCCTGACATGCCTGACCACCGTCCCACGGCGTTCGATTCAATTCCAGCGTCCAATCGCCGCGAAGGATGTATCCCATCCCCCAGTTGCAGCCGGTCGATGACAACATCAGTCCACAGATCACCAAGAGCAGCCCACACCGCATCGCGTTCCCCTCACGTATCGAGCCGGGTCGCAGTTGTCGTGACAGACACCGTTTGCCGCCGCGCACCGCTACCCGCGAGGCCATGGAAGAATGGTCGCCTTGGTGAGATCGGCACGATCTTGCCGGAAAATTAGGAATAACCGGCAAATCTTGCCTATTTTAGACAGAACTCCACGAGCCCCGGGGAGCATGGCGGTGGGGGCGGGCTAGTCCTTGGCGACGAAGTCGATCACCAGCACCTTCTCCAGGTGTGGTTTCAACACGGCGACAAACGCCAGGTGAGCCGGATGGGGTAGGTAAGCCTTCCGGCCCTCGGCATCCTTAAAGCTGACAAGGAAGCAGTGCGTGAACCCATCGGCCAGGTTTTCCACGCTGACATCGGTTCCCCACTCGAAATCGACGATCGTGGGAATCTTCCCGGGCAGCGCCCGAAAGGCGTCTTCGATCGTCTTGACTTGCTCCGGT
>JABMRP010000238.1 GCA_013202535.1 Planctomycetota bacterium | reverse complement strand
TTCTCGGCGGGTGTCATCTTGCTGAAGTCGGGTTCGCCAGATACCTGTGACGACCCGGCTTGCCGCTGGCCGCTCGGTTGAGTCACCGGCGCGGGCGTGCCGCTGTAGCTGCCCGAGGCCGCGGTCCGCTGGAGATCTTCTTCCAGCGTGCGGTAGGGGCGGATGTTCAACTTCGCCAGATCGCCGTGATACGCGCGGACCGCTTCCTCCGGGCCGATCCGGTCGTCGGCCACCGCGCGAAGGTAATGGACAAACGCAAGCTGGTGCTCGGCGCTGTTGATCTTCCGGCCGTAGAGGGCCACCCGGGCGCCATACTTCTTCGCCTCCCAGAGCATCGCGAACGCATCGAGCGTGGTGCCGGCCGATCCGCCCAAGATGCCCACCACCAGCGACCGGTCGTAGGCGGCCAGCGTCTCGATGGCCCGGGGACCATGATAGGGGATCTTCAAGAACACGGGCCGGCCCCGCCCGGTCACGCCGGCCAGCGCGCGAACGATATGGTCGCTAAGAAACCGGCCCACGTCCGCCGGGCAATGTCCACCGCACGCGTTGGGATCGAACACTTCCAGAAAATGCCGAAAACCCTTCGCCTCGGCTTCCAGGCGAAACGCGTTGTAGGCTTCCAGCGTCGCATGGTCCAAGGCCGTGTCGTTGTTCAGCGTAACCGAGTAGAGCCCCAGGTCGGCTCCGAGGCTCCGTTCTTCCGGCGAACACTCGAGTTTACCGCATTGGGCATGGTCGATCGTGGCCGTGCGGAAGGGCCGTGCCGGTTGCGTGCCGTAACGCCCGGTGCCGGCGGCCAGCCAGATGTCGGTCGTGTCGTTGGCCCGAATGGCCGGCGTGATGTGGCTGCCGTCGAAAAGCCGCTCCTGGATCGTCAGCACCTCGTTCGTACTGGCGCTCATCAGCAGGATGTCGACCAGCCCCTGGTCCACAACATCGCGCATCAGTTGCCGATACTCGGAGAGCGTCCGAAACCGCCCCTCTTCGGCATGATGCTCGGGACTCCGCCCCGGCGCGGCCAGCCCGAACGCCATGTCGGCGTCCTTGGCATCGGCAATAATAAACTCTCCACAATTCGGGTCGGCCAGAATCCGGGCCAGTTTCCGATCGAGCGATTTTTCCATGACGGGTGTTTTCGGTGGTTCGGGTAGGGAAGGATCATCGCAAGTATAGGTTACACCGGGGCGAGCGGGCAACCACTCCGGTGCCACTGGCATTTTGCCAGTGCTTCTTGGGCTCGTAGCTTGCACTCGGAAGCAGCCAATAACCATTGTGCGAGTTGATCGCTTTGAAGCGACGTCGTACTCCACGGCTCCCAAAGCGGCCGGTCCACCCTATGGCCAATTTCCCCGGGGGCGGAGTCTATTGCCGCTGGGAGCTTATCTTGGTTGTGTAAGATGCAAGCTACGGGCTCAAGGAAGCACTGGCGAGACGCCAGTGGCACCGAACCTCCAACCCATCAATACTCAATCACCGTCTTCGGCAACGCTTCGCGTAGCTCCTCAACACCGGCCTCGGTGACTTGTGTGTCCCGTAGATCGAGTTCGTGCAGACGGGTGAACCGCTTCAGGTGCTTGATCCCTTCGTCGGACACGGCCGTGCCGGCGAGATTCAATTGGTGGAGATAACGCCGTCCCAGCAGATGAATCAGTCCGGCATCGGTCACAAGGGTGTTGTCGACGTCCAATCGCCGGAGTTCGAGAGGCGCGAGATTTTTCAATCCCGCATCGCCGATTTGCGTGCTGGACAACTGAAGGTATGCCAGGCTTGAGATCTTGGCGACTTGTACGAGCCCCGCATCGGTCACGGCGGTGCCACTGAGGTCCAGTTGGTACAGCGAAGTCAGCGCCGACAGGTGCTTGAGTCCCGCGTCCGTGACTTGCGAATTCGCGAGGTGCAACTCTTCGGAGATATCCGCTTCACAGACCAGTGCCAGTTTGTCATCGGTCATTCGGCCCCCCTCAATACACAACATCGGGGTGCAGTAACACTCTTCGATATGCTTCAACAGACCCTCGGTCACCTGGCTCGAATCGACATGAAGAGTCCTGAAGGACTCCAAGGAAGGCACGAATTCCCCCAGCCCTTCGGCCGTCACCCGTGTATTGTTGACGTGCAGTTCGTGCAGGTTCGTATGCCCGACAAGGAGCAGGATCCCCTTGTGGGTTACGCTCGTACCGGCCAGATTCAGTTCCCACAGATACGGGCATTCGGCCAGATGGACCAGACCGGCGTCCGTGACGGCCGTGTTCTCCAGATTGAGTTCGCGAAGTTTGCGATTCGTCTTTAGGTGTTCCAATCCGGCGTCCGTAATCCCCGTTGACGCAAGATGGAGGAAACCAAGGTCGCGGAAGTGAGCAACCGTTTCCATGCCACGGTCGGTGATCGCTGTTCCGTTAAGATCGAGCGTGTTCAACCGCGGCAGGTTCAAGTGCGTCAAGCCGGCATCGGTCAGCGGCGTGTTACGACAGGACAACTCTCTCAGATAGTAAAATCCATCCAGATGCACAAAGCCGGTGCCGGTGATTCGTGTTTCGTCGAGATTCAGACGGCACAGATGGAACGAGTTATCCAGGTGCCGCAGCCCGGCGTCCGTGATCTCGGTTGACGCCAGATCGACTTGCACGAGATGCCGGATGTGTCGCAGATCCCTCAGGTCGGAGTCTGCGATACGGCTGCCGCTCAAGTCGATCTCCGTGATCCCAACGAAGTGAAAACGCCAGAAGAAAAACGAGGTCTGCGTGACACGACCACCCTGTCGTTCGATTTCCGCCACCGCTTCATGGTGCCGACGGGTGCGTTGAATTTCAGCTCCCAGCCAGGCCAAGGGCACGGCCAGCACGGCGATGACCCAGAGCATGGTGCTGAGACGGAACTGCCACCAGTTCGTTCCACCTCTTCGGGATGGCGAAACCCCGCTGGCCCCCCGGACGATTCGCCGCCAAACGAACATCTGCCCGCCGAGGTAAACGGCCACGGCCAAGAGCATCGCGTCGGGCGCCATTTTCCACAGGACGAACAAGTCACATCGAGTTGACGCGTGGCGTTCCATAAGGAGGCAGCCAAACCCCAGGTAATGAACGGCCAGTAGACCCAGCAACAGCCATCGCGCCGTGCGGTATTGCGTCCACTCCAGGAGCAGCCCGGCCAGTATCCAGAACCCGGTTCCCAACGCAAACGGCCACAGAAACGCATCGCCCACCCAGGATTTCACCAGCCCAAAAGGAGAGTAGAAAATCGAGAACCATGCCAAGGAAACGGGGCCGCTGACCCAGCAGAGCATGGTGACCAGCAGCAGCACGCCGCTGTACGCGCTGCCGAACAGGGCGAAACCGGTCGATCGGAGAATCGGGTGTTTCGTGCCGCGGGCTGGCGTGCTTTGCGGATGATTGGCTTCTTTCATCCCGGGAACCCTCCTCAGTGTATTCTATCGCGAAACGGCGACCGTGGGAAGAAAACTACGGTGAACCCGGCCCGCACGCCGCCCCCCGGCAAAGCCGAGGGCTGAGGGATGAATTCGTGCAACTCTTCAGCCCCCGGCTTTGCCGGGGGGCGAATGCCGAGTGGTTGCCGATTCGACGCAAACCGCTATGATACGGGGATCGTCATACGGCAATCGAATTATTCAACCATCATCGGAAAGCCCCCATGAAAGCCCTGGTGTTGACCGAGACCAACCGGCTCGAATTGCAGGACGTGCCCGAGCCCGAACTCGGTCCCGAGGATGTCTTGATCGAGGTTCGCGCCGTGGGGATCTGCGGCAGCGACGTGCATGGGATGGACGGCAGTACGGGACGGCGGCAGCCGCCGATTGTGATGGGGCATGAGGCGGCTGGGGTGATCGCGCGGGTGGGGGAAGCGGTGGACGATTGGGCGCCGGGCGATCGAGTTACTTTCGATTCGACCATCTACTGCGGCCGGTGTGCGTTTTGTCGCGACGGACAGATCAACCTCTGCGACAACCGCCGCGTGTTGGGCGTCTCGTGCGACGATTATCGCCGCCATGGGGCCTTTGCCCAATTCGTCGCCGTGCCGCGGCATATCGTTTACCGGTTGCCCGAGGGGCTGAGCTTCGAGCGGGCGGCCATGGTCGAGCCGCTGTCGATTGCCTTTCACGCGGTGAACATCACGCCGATCACGCTGGGCGACACGGCCGTGGTCGTCGGCACGGGCATGATCGGGCTGCTGGCCGTCGAGGCACTTCGCGCGGCCGGATGTGGACGGATCTTCGCCGTCGACCTGGACCAGAACAAGCTCGATCTGGCC
>JABMRP010000237.1 GCA_013202535.1 Planctomycetota bacterium | reverse complement strand
TGACGCCTTGACCGCCCGCCGCAAGAAGGTATGCTACCGGAGCGGGGTGAAACCGACCTTTCCCAGCAGCCATCCGCCATGAAAATTCGTACGATGATCTGGATCCTGCCGGCCGGGCTATTGCTGACCGCCGGCGCACAAGCAGCCACGCTGCCCGACTTGCCGACCGACCCGGGTGCCCTGGGACAGCCCTACCACCTGGCGATGATGCTGGTCTATGCGGCGTCGGCGCTGGTGTTTTCGTTTCTCTGCTCCGTGGCCGAGGCCGTCGTGCTCAGCGTATCGCCGTCGTATATCCTTAATCTGGAGAAAGAAGGCCGACGGGGCGCCCGGCTGTTGAAGAAGATCAAGACCGACATCGACCGGTCGCTGGCGGCCATTCTGACGCTGAACACCATCGCCCATACGGTTGGCGCCGGCGGGGCGGGTGCCGAGGCGGCGGCCTACTTCGGCGATGCCTACGTCGGCATCGCCATGGCCGTGCTGACGCTGCTGATCCTCTTCCTCTCGGAGATCATCCCCAAGACCCTCGGCGCGCTTTACTGGCGGCGTTTGGCAATCGTCACGGCCCAATTCGTACAGTTTCTCATCTGGGGGCTGCTCCCCCTGATTTACATCTCCGAGAAGCTCACGAAGCTATTAACCCGAGGGCGGAGCGTCCACCGGTTCAGCCGCGAGGAGTTCACGGCATTGGCCGAAATCGGCGCCGAAGCGGGCCACCTCGACGCGAAGGAATCGCGGATCCTCGCCAACCTGTTCCGATTTCCCGACCTGCGGGCCGAAGACATCATGACGCCGCGCACCGTCGTTCTCGCGTGGCAGCAGGACCTGACCGTGCATGAGGTGATGGAAAACTACGCGGACATCAGTTTCTCCCGCATCCCCATCTTCGGCGAGACCATCGACGAGATCACGGGCTTTGTGCTCAAGACCGACATCCTTCTCGACGAACATCGTACCGACGGCAAAGCCAAGTTGCACGAACTCCGGCGGGAACTCCGCGCGGTGACCGAGAAGACCCCCTTGAGCCAGGTGTTGGAGGAGTTGCTCGATAATCGCGCCCACATCCTGCTGGTTGTCGACGACTACGGCGGCACCGAGGGACTCGTCACCCTGGAAGACGTCGTCGAAACGCTGATCGGCATCGAGATCGTCGACGAAGCCGACAAGATCGACGACATGCGCCAACTCGCCCGACAGAAATGGGAAGCGCGGATGAAGCGGATCGGGATCGACGTCCGCGAGTCGGAGGGGAATGATTCGGAGGGGCGCGAAGCGGGGACGTAGTGTTCGGTTGATGAGCAGAATCCCCTCTGGTATCTGGTTTGTTCTAACCTCAACCAGCCGCGTCAAAGATCCCGCAGGATCCATATCTCCGAATCCGGATAGCCCGGATAGTAGTGTGGAAAGCCGAGCTTTCTCTCGATGGTGAGTTCCGGATTCTCCGCCTTGACTGCGCCGAGGTGCTCGCTAGTCACGCGAGTGAGCTTCAGTATAAGCCTCTGCGTCGGACGCAGTACTTTGCCCACGACATCAAGGGCGTCGTCATCGAACTGGACGGGGCCGGTATCGACTGGTTCACCGATCACAAGAATCGTTTGGACCGGCACGAGTCGTTCGAAGAGGGGGCGCCCACCTTCAACCGCTTGTCGGCTCGAGAGGACAATTCCATCAAGCACGGGCAGTTGAGGGGCTTCTGCCAGCCCCGCTCCGGTAATGGCCGTTTCTGAAACATCGAGATAGCGAAGGCTCGGGCAATCGGCAAGTGCCGAGATTGCCTCGTCCGTAATCGGTGCCCGACGCAAGTCGAGGCTATCGAGTCTGGCTACACCGGCCAGAGCGAGCATGTCCGCCTCATCAAAGAAGCCCGATGCGGTGAATGACGTGAGATGTGGAAACCTGTCGATGTCCTCGATGATTACTCTGGATTGTTCCTCAGAGAGCGACCCCCCAATGCCCGTAATCCACTGCGGATCGGGGTCAATAAGCCACTTAATCACCCAAGTCGACGGCGCCCCCGGCGGTAGCGGCTCCTCGAAGAAGGACCAAGGGTACATGCCTGGCGCCGGAGACCACTCCTTGTCGAAAGCCGTCGATTCCAGAGCGTCGAACCGCTCTCTGGCCTCTTCCTGTTTGATGTAAGCCCTCACGTCGATGCATACCCAACTCATGAAGATGGCCAACGCCATCGTGAAGAGAAAGAGAGTGCGAAGCCGAAATTGAAAGAATCGCCATTTCATCGGCCGCCTCCGGTCGAGAAGGGGAAAGAAGCCAACTCCGCGGTAGCGTACCCCGGAAGAGGGCCGATGGCAAGGGTGAAGAAAGAGATGATGTTGACGAAGTCGAGGTCTTGCCCGCCCAACGATCCAACGTCTCGCCAGAATATCACGCAAAGGCGCGAAGGCGCAAAGCAAAGACACTTTCACCGCGCCGGCAGACAGAGACATCCGGCAAGACTCATTGGAAGAAGAGAACGGTTGATTCCCCTGACGGTATCATGCCCGTCAACTCCCGCACCGGTCTCCTTTTCCTTTCTTTCCTTTGCGCCTTGGCGCCTTTGCGTGATCCCTTCGTGGTCAAACGTCACCTTCCTCGTCCCAACCGTGTGCGACGTACCGGCGGTGGACGTGCCTTGCTGGAAAGGGCAAAGCCTTGCAATACCCAAGCCAGGGGGGTAGGCTTGTATGAACCTCCAATGCATTTTTCCAATCTCCACCACCCCCATGCTCGGTACACTTCCGCCCATGAATCCCATCACACGATCCGTGCTCCCGGCGGCCCTTGCCGCGTGGTTGGTTTGTTCACTGCTGCCGGCCGATGAGCTGCTCCTTTCGCCGTACGACCAACAGATAGCCGAGAACGTGGCGAAGTTGGCCTCCGACTCGCCGAAGATCCGGGCCGCTGCGGCCGAATCGCTCGGTTTCCTTCGAGCGTATGCCGCCGAGCGGGCGGTTATCGCCGCGACGGAGGATCCCGCGCTGGTCGTGCGACGGCAGGCCACGTTGGCCTTGGCCTGGTGTGGCGGACGAGAGGCCATCGGACCGCTGCTGGGCATCTTGAACGACGACGACTGGGTCACCCGGCAGTCGGCCCACGTGGCCTTGACCAACCTGACCGGCATGGAGTTTCCCTTCGATGCCGTTGGCCCTCTCGAAACCCGCCGGAAACAAGCCGGACGCTGGCGCACATGGTGGGCGAGCGTGCCGGCCGATCGGGCCCCGGAGGGAGTCGTCAAGCTGTTGGCCGGCACCAAGGGCTGGCTCGGTAGCGGACGCTTCACCACGTCGTCGACCTACCGCGGCCCGGCCGACGTGCTCTTGGACGGGCAACTCGGCCCGCTGTATTGGCAAACCAAAGACGTCCCCCTGCCGCAGTGGATCACGCTCGATCTGGAGAAGCCGCAAGAGGTCGGCCGGGTTGTCGTCCACCAACACAGCGCCGGGTTTGTGATGACCGATTACGAAGTGGCCACGAGTCTCGATGGAAAGGAGTTTGACGTCGTCGAACGTAAGGAAGGCCGCACGCCGGTCAAGCTGGTCGTCCAGTTTCCCTCGCGCACGGCCCGCTACATTCGCATTACCAGCCACGGGTCGGCCAATCCGACGTATCCCTGCACGTTTTTCGAGATCGAGGTCGGCGGCTATCGGCCCAGTCACTTGCCCAAGGTCGAATCGCAAGAGTGGCGACTCGAACGGGGTGTGCGCGCGTTGGGCGTTCTCGGCGGCCCGAAGGCAAGCGAAACGATCGTCGCGGCGCTCGGCGAGAATCCGCCCACGGCGGTGCAGTATCGGCCGATGGTCCGCGCCGGGATCCGTTCGCTGGGCCGGTTGCGTCAGGAAGCCGGTTTCGAGGCATTGGTCGGCTATCTCGACAACACGATGTGGGCCCGATGCGCCGCCGAAGCGTTGGGCGACTTCGGTGACCGTCGGGCCGTGGCCCGGTTGCTGGAGGTTTATCCCAAGTACGCCAAGCTGCTGGGCGGCGCTAATCCGAAGGCAGTGCCCCGCGACGACGTGATGGGATTCCCCAGCGAAGACCGGATGCTCGACACGGCCTACTGCATCGAGTTCGCCTTATGCCGGTTGCCGCTGGACAACCCGGCCGATCGCGCGGTGCTTCGCTCGCTGGCGCCGCTGGTGATGGCCAATATGCAGGGCGATCACGATACGTTCTTCCTCTACGAGCCGGAACCGGGGCATTTGCTCACGCGCCGGCTGCTCCAACTGGCCGGCCTGCGCCAGGAGGCATGTGAACAGGCGATGGTCACCTTGGGCCAACCGCGTCGCGTACCCATGCCGGCCGACACGGCCGAGATGAAGTGGCCGCCGTTTACCGGCTACCGCATCGCCTCGTGGCTGCCGGCCGTGTGTACCGAAAAAGAAGACCTGCCGCGGCTGTTGGCATTGATGGCACACGACGAAGGTTGGGTGCGGCTCAACGCGGCCAAGACGATCGCCTGGCTCGACGATCCCCGGGCGATCGAACCGCTGGCGGTGCTGCTGCGCGAAGCGAAATCCGAGGGCGACTTCGGCTACAACGGCACCTTTAAGAACGAGGAATTCGACGACCCGGCACCGCGATGGCGCGAGGGGTTGGTCCGCGCGCTCGGGTTATTAGGGGCTCACGAACATACGGCGATGATCGCCGCCGTTCTCAACGACCAGGATTCCGTGTTGGGC
>JABMRP010000236.1 GCA_013202535.1 Planctomycetota bacterium | reverse complement strand
TTTCGGCCCGGCACCGCGCTGACGCATATTGTCGACTTCCACCTCTGGGGCGATTGGCCCTGGCTGATGCACGTGCATAGCATCGCCTGGTACGCGCTGCTGATCTGGATGGCGTGTATCTTTTACCGGCGGATGTTTCGCGATCACGAGACGACTTGGATCTGGGTATTGGCGGGGGTGCTGTTTGCGGTCGACGAGGCACACGGGGTGGCGGTCGGCTGGCTTGCCAATCGCAACTCGCTGGTGGCGGGCGTTTTCGGTATTGCCGCGCTGATCGTCTACGATCGCTGGCGGCGCGACGGTTGGCGCCCCGGGGCCGTGCTGGCGCCCGTCGCGCTGGGCGTTGCTTTGCTGTCGAAGGAAGCGGCCATCTGTGTGACCGCGTATCTGCTGGCTTACGCTGTCTTTTTCGACCGCGGACGGTGGCTGCGGCGATTGGCCTCGCTGTTGCCTTGCGCGTGTGTGACCGTCGCCTGGTACACCATGTACAAACTGCTGGGCTACGGGGCCTTTGCCTCGGGGGCCTACATCGATCCGGGACACGATCCGGTGGCGTTTCTCGGCGCGGTGATCGAGCGGGCGCCGTTTCTGCTCATGGGGCAATGGTCCATGCTCGGCGCCGAGGTGAGTTTGGTCGCGTCGCCCGAGGCTCGGCAAGTTTTCTGGTGGGTGGCCGTCGCCATGATCGGCATCGTGGCCGTGCTCGTTGGGCCGCTGGTCGCGCGAAGTCGGTTGGCCCGATTTTGGACCGCCGGAATGCTCCTCTCCGTATTGCCGGCCTGCGTGGTCTTTCCGGGCAACCGGCTGCTGCTGTTCGTCGGATTGGGCGGTCTGCCACTGCTGGCGATGTTTCTCGCCGGCGTCGTGGAGAACGCTTCGTGGATGCCCCGGGTGAGAAATTGGCGGCGGCTGGCCCGGGGCGCTGCGTACTGTTTTGTCGTCATGCACTTGGTGCTTTCGCCGCTATCGTTTCCCGTGGCGGTCAACGCGATGGCCACCTTGGGAAAGATCTCCCGGGAACTGGCCGATTCGTTGCCCGACGATCCCGAACTGGCCGGTCAACGCGTCGTGCTGGTCAATTCCTGGTCTTGGATGGGCGACACGGCGATGCTGCAAATGCGACAGGTCGAGGGTGGGGCGCTGCCGGGTTCGCTGCTCAATCTCTGCCCGGCCACGTATCCCGCGACGTTGCATCGCACGGACGCCCGGTCGCTGATCGTTCGTCCCGGAGGTGGCTTCTTCCCGCCGCCGAACGTGGCGAAGTCGGCAGCACCACGGCCTGCCTTCGCCGTCGAATACGTACTCCGCACCCTGGATATCCTCACTCGCAGTCCTTCGCGGCCGATGCAGTTGGGCGAAACGGTCCAGCTCAGCGGCGTGACGATCGAGATCACCGCCCTCTGTGCCGACGGACGCCCGGCCGAGGCCACCTTCCGCTTCGACGTACCGCTGGAAGATCCCTCGCTGCGATGGCTGCGGCGGACGGACGGAGAGTTTGTGCCCTTCACGCCCCCGGCGGTCGGTCAGACGGTAAACGTCGGTCCGTGAGAGGACTGTATGGTGGGACCATTCTAATCCTCGGAGCCGACGACGACGACCATGCGGACCATGTCTACCAGTATTTTATCACGCACGGCCGGGATGTCGAGTTCCTCGATAGCCGGCTTTTCCCCTCGGTGACCGGTATTTCGTACGATCCGGCGACCGGACGGGGTGCGATTCGGCTGCCCGATGGCCGGCGACTGGCCACCGCCGAGATCGAGCCGGTCGAATTACCGCCCGAGGTCCGCTCGCAGTGCGTGGAAATCGCCAAGACACTTGATTTGCGGTGGACGGGCATCGATTTTCGCCGCACACGGCAGGGGCAATACGTGTTCCTGGAAGCCAACCCCAGTCCCATGTTCCTCGGTTTTGAGGAGCGGACCGGTCTCCCCCTGACCGAGAGCCTCGCCGCGGTGTTGACAGGGGACGATTAGCGATTCAGGATTCCAAACCCGGCAGCCGGTTCGTATAATGGGGGGCGGTTGTCTATTCCCCCCTCTCCCTCCGGGAGAGAAAACACCACGGAGACCGAACTATGATCCCCACGAGGCGACGTGAATTTCTCAAGGCCTCGGTCGCCACGCTGGCCGCGGCCGGCTTGGGCTCTTCGGTGTTGGCCGAGCAGCGGGACGACCCCTCGGGCATCCCCACGCGGCCGTTGGGCAAGACGGGCCAGCGCGTGTCGATCATCGGCATCGGCGGCTATCACATCGGCGTGCCCGACGAGAAAGAGGGGATCGCCCTGATGCACGAGGCGATCGACCAGGGGGTTACCTTCTTCGACAACGCCTGGGACTATCACTCCGGCGGCAGCGAGGAGGTGATGGGCAAGGCGCTGGCCACCGGCGGGCGGCGCGACAAGGTGTTTCTGATGACCAAGAACTGCAATCGCGACTACGAAGGTTCGCGCCAACATCTCGAAGACAGTCTTCGGCGGCTGAAGACCGATCGGCTCGATCTGTGGCAGTTTCACGAAATCAACTGGGACGTCGACCCCGACTGGGTCTTCGAGCGGGGCGGGTTGAAATATGCGTTGGAAGCCCAAAAGGCAGGCAAGGTGCGGTTTATCGGCTTTACGGGTCATAAGGACATCGCGCATCACTTGAAGATGCTCGGCAAGCCGCACGATTGGGACACCGTGCAGATGCCCCTGAACCTGTTGGACGCCCATTATCGCAGCTTCCAGAAGAAGGTCGTGCCGGAGTGCGTGCGGCGCAAGATCGGCGTGGTCGGCATGAAAGCCCTTTCCGGGGGCGTGATTCCCAAGGAATTGGAGATCAGCGCCGAGATTTGCCGCCGATTCACGCTCTCGCTGCCGATCAGTACCCTGGTGTGCGGGATTCGCTCGCGCAAGGAATTGCAGCAGGACATCGCCATCGCGCGAAGCTTCAAACCCCTGACCGAGGCCGAAATCGATCGGCTGCTGTCGGCCAACGAAGAACCCGGCAGCGACGGCAAGCTGGAACGATACAAGACGACGCGCTACGGCAGCGCGTACCATTTTCGCCAACACGGAGAGTGAAGCCCGCACGGGTGCCATGGGCGGCTTGCCCGCCCTTGTTTTCCCCGTAGCCCCCGGCTTTGCCGGGGGGCGAACATACCAAAACACAAGGAGCCCCCCATGCCACGGAAGCTCGCCTTGGTCATCCTGTCAGCGTCCCTTGTGATCGCATCAGGACTTCCACTGCTGGCCGCGACCACCCGCCCCACGCCTCCGTCGCAGACTCTTTCGCCCGACGAAGCGGCGGCCGTGCTCGAGCAGGATTGGCTGTTTCAAGCCGGCGGCGATGCCAGCAGGTGGCGTACCGCGCAAGAGATCCGCTGGACCCGTGAAATGGCCGCCTGCATGGCCACCCGGGCCCATCCGCCCAACCTTTCCGCCGAACTGCGCGAACTGGACGCTTTGGAAAACCGGCTTTCGCCACCGGCCCCGAAGAACGCGAAAACGGCGATTGCGCTGCCGGCGGGTCTGGTCGTCCGATGGTCATTCGACTCCGCAAGCGGCAATCGCGTGGAAGACGCCGCCGGCGGCAAGTGGCAGGGAACCCGGACCGGAGCGACGGAGATCGTGCCCGGCATCGGCGGAGGCGGTCTCGCGCTGAGCGGGGGGTACATGACCAGCGACGCCAAACTGGCTGCCGCGACCTCCGGCAACTACACCGTCAGCACCTGGCTTCGCACCACCGCCGGAGTGACCGACGTGCTGGGCAGCGGGCTGGAGCCCGGCGATCTTCTTCTGGTGGTGAACAACGGTCCCGTGCGCGGCCACCATTGGACCAACTCCAGCGGCAACGTGATCGACGGCAAGATTCCGGTCAACGACGGCCGTTGGCATCACGTCGTGCAGGTGGTCGACGAGAAGTCGCTGTCGATTTACATCGACGGCAAGCTCGACGTATCGACCCCCATGCAGGGCGCCCGTGTGCCGGGCGTTCACCCGATCAATCTCGGCACGCGTACGCCGGCCAGCACGACGTACCGTTTGCACGGCTCTTTGGACGAAGTCTGCCTCTTCGATCGGGCGTTGAATGCGGAGGAAATCGCCAAACTCCACGCCGAGGGCCAGGCCCTGGTCGTGGCCAGCGGGGCCAACACGGTCGACGCCGGCCTTTACCTGGCCGTTCGCCGGCTGAAACGACGGATCATGATGAAGGACCCGCTGGTCGACTTCTCCAGCGTGTTGTTCGTCGACGTGCCCTGTTACGACGCGCTGAACCACGAGTCGATGCACCGCGTCTTTCCACAGGCGCAGAACAACGTCGGCCGGCTGCTGATGCTCGACGGTCTTGGACCGGACGGAACGCTCCACGATCTCGGTCCCGGGACCGGCATGTATTGGCGGCCCGAGCTTTCATTCGACGGTCGCACGGTCCTCTTTTGCCACCGGCCCGAGAAGGATCGCACCTTTCATCTCTACGAGATCGGCATCGACGGCTCGAACCTTCGGCAGTTGACCGACGGCGGCTACGACGATCTCGACCCGATCTACATGCCCGACGGGCATATCGTGTTCCTCTCGACTCGCGGCAACAGCTACGCCCGATGTGCGGTGGCCCATCCCAGTTACGTGGTGTCCCGTTGCGATGCCGACGGCAAGAACATCTACCTGACCAGCGCCGGCAACGAGCCGGAGTACACGCCGGCCCTGATGCACGACGGCCGCGTGCTCTACACCCGATGGGAATACACCGATAAGGAGCTGTTCCGCATCCAGAGTCTCTGGACGGCCAATCCCGACGGGACGGGCACGGCCACGTTTTGGGGCAATCAGAGCTACTGGCCCGACATGCTCGTCGAGGCGCGCCCGATTCCCGGCAGCCATCGCGTGATCTTCTCGGGACAGGGCCACCACGACATCGTCCACGGCTCGATCGGCATGATCGACCGCACGGCCGGGTTCAACTATCCGGCCGGGCTCACCCGAGTGACCATGGATCGGCCTTGGGCCGAAGTGGGCAACGGACCGGCGGAGAAGGCGGAGTGTGAGGACTATCACGCCTCGGGGAGCTTCGTCGGCTATCGCTGCCCGTATCCGCTGAGCGAAGACCTGTTTCTCGTCTCGGCCATGCGAGCCAAAAGCGGCCAGAGCACGCGAGTCGGCTCGGCGAGCCAGCCGGTCGACCACTTTTCGCTCTACCTGATGGACGTCCACGGCAATCGGGAGTTGATCCACCAGGGGACGCACGACGTGCTCTACGCCCTGCCCGTTCGCTCGCGCCCGAAGCCGCCGGTCCTTCCCGACTCGGTCGTCTGGCCGGGGCTGGAATCGGAAGGCGGCGACGTCGAGCCGGGCGTCATCTATAGCGCCAACGTGTTGGATGGACTGCCGGAGGAAGTGAGCCAGGCGGTGAAGTACGTTCGCGTGCTCAATCTCGATTACACGACGTTCACCTTCGGGCTGAAGACGCAAGCACCCGGGCGTTGGGGCGCCAAGGGCGTGACCGACATGCACGCCGGACCGCCGCTGTCGATCACCGGCAACGACGGCTTCAAGCGAATCCTCGGCACGGTGCCCATCGAAGCCGACGGTTCGGTTTGTATCGAGGTGCCGCCCTGTAAGCAGATCCATTTCCAACTGCTCGACGAGCGGTATCGGGCCGTACACACGATGCGATCGTTTACCAACGTCATGCCCGGCGAGCGGCGAGGCTGCGTCGGTTGCCACGAATCGCACACCGCGGCTCCGGCGGCTTACTCGGGCGCGGCGTTGAAACAGGATCCGGCATCGCCCGATCCGCCGCCTTGGGGTTCGTATTACAATTTGGGCTACGAGCGCGATATTCAGCCGATCCTCGACCGCCATTGCGGCTCTTGCCATCAGGGCGACGGCGAGGCGCGCAAGGACTACGATCTGACGCTGCGGCCCAGCGCCGACGGCGGCACGTTTCCCGAGCCGTACGTGACGCTCACCCTCGGCACGCGCCGTCACCTGGGGCGGTTTCCCGCCAATTGCGAAGGCGGCGTGGCGGGCACCATTCTGCCGATGGCTCTGCCCTTGCCGCCGATCGAGGATCAAACGCTGCCGCCGATGACGGCCCTTTCCTACAAGAGCCGGCTGGTCGAGATGTCCACCAGCGGCAAGCATTACGACGTGAAGGTCGACGAACTGAGCCGGCGGAAGCTGATCGCCTGGGTCGATATCCTCTGTCCCTTTTGGGGCGAAGCGGAAATCCGCGCCATGGCCGATCCGGACCCGGCCGACCCGTTCTTTGCCAACTCGGCCTATCCGCCTCGTACGCCGGGCGTAAAGCCGTTTGCCGATTCACCCTATCCGCCGCGTATGCAAAACTTCCCGGTCGTGAATCGGGCGTATTGCCAGGACGAGTTTCCGACGCAGGCCGACCGGCTCAAGGACGTGACGCGAGCACCGTAGGACCGATGTGCGGCGGTGAGGTTTAGCCCAGGCACTTGTGCCCGGCGCTTGGGCGAAAAGGGGGCGATCGTGCGTCAAAACGCCGGGCACAAGTGCCTGGGCTAAACAACCGGTATCGGGGGCAAACCATGTTCGATCTCCAATCGCTGACGCTTGCCGGGCTGATTGCGTCCGGCTTTCACCTGCTCGGCATGCTCACGGCCGTCCACGCGATCATGAAGTCGCGTACCAGCCAGGGGGCCATCGCCTGGGCGATCATGCTGGTCATGTTTCCTTATGTGAGCCTGCCGCTGTACTGGATTTTCGGGCGGAACAAATTCTCCGGATACGTCCGCGCCCGCCGCTCCGAAGACGAAAACATCCAGCATATTCTCGAAAAACTGCGAAGCTATCGCCCCGCCTTCAAAGCTCCGCTGGAGGGACGCGATGCGGATTTCCAGGTGCTCGAAGAACTGGCCGACATGCCCTTCACCAAGGCCAACAACGTCGAACTGCTGGTCGACGGCGAGGCTGCCTTCGGGGCGATCTTCGAGGGCATCGATGCGGCCGAAGATTACGTGCTGGTCCAGTTCTTCATCGTCCGCGACGACGAACTGGGCCGCGAACTCAAATCGAAATTGATCGCAAAAGCGCGGGCCGGCGTACGCGTCTACTTTCTCTACGACGAGATCGGCAGCCATGGCCTTTCCAATGGCTACCTTGCCGAGTTGACCAAAGCGGGGGTCGACGCCCGCTCGTTCTACACGACCAAGGGGCTGTGGAATCGCTTCCAACTCAATTTCCGCAACCACCGCAAGATCGTCATCGTCGACGGCCATAAGGCGTACGTCGGCGGGCTCAACGTGGGCGATGAGTACATGGGACGCGATCCAAAGGTGGGCCCTTGGCGCGATACGCACGTACGGATCGAGGGTCCGTCGGTGCAGTGCGTCCAGATGGCCTTCTTGGAGGACTGGCATTGGGCAAGCCACGACGTGCCCAAGTTGAACTGGACTCCCGAGCCGGCCAAGGGAGCCGATAAGAAGATCCTCGTGCTGGCGACCGGTCCGGTCGACGAGTTGGAAACCTGTGGGCTGTTCTTCGTCCACTCGATCCACGCGGCCCGGCATCGCGTCTGGATCGCCAGCCCCTATTTCGTGCCCGACTATCATGTGATCTGCGCCTTGCAGCTTGCCGCCCTGCGGGGTGTCGACGTGCGGGTGATGCTGCCCGAGAAGCCGGACCATCTGCTGATTTACCTTTCGGCGTTTTCGTTTCTGGAGGAAACGGAACCGGCCGGCGTGAAGATCTACCGCTATCAGCCGGGCTTCCTGCACCAGAAGGTGATGCTCGTGGACGACGATATGGCGGCGGTCGGCACGGCCAATCTCGACAACCGGTCGTTCCGGCTGAATTTCGAGATCACCATCGCCGCGATTGAACGGTCGTTTGTCGAGAAGGTGCGGACGATGCTCGAACACGATTTCTCGCAATGCCGGCTGGCAACCCGCGAGGACTTGCAGAACCGTTCGTTCTGGTTCAAACTGGCGGTAAGCCTGGCGCGGCTGACGGCGCCGATACAGTAGGGGAGTAGGGACTAGCGATTAGCGATTAGCGATTAGGCGGTTGCAT
>JABMRP010000235.1 GCA_013202535.1 Planctomycetota bacterium | reverse complement strand
GTCCTTGCCCGCCTTGGCCGCGGCGACCGTGTGGTGGACGTGCCAGGCATCGGTCGTGGCCACACCCACCGCGTCGAGATCGTCACGCGCCAGCATCTCGCGAAAATCGGCGTAGGCCGTGCCTTTGATCCGCTCGGCCCATTTGTCGCGACGGTCTTTCCAGGCGTCGGAGACGGCGATCGGCTGGCCGCCGCTGCCGATGATGTTGTTGAAAACGCCGCTTCCCCGGCCGCCGCAGCCAATCATGCCGACGGTTACCCGTTCGCTGGCCGGCGGCGTGTCCTGGTTGCCCAGGGCCGTTGAGGTAATCACATAAGGGGCGATCGCCGCCGCGGCAGTCGCTCCACCGGCGATTTTCAGCATCTCGCGCCGGGTCATGGTTCCGCTTCGTGTCATGGTAAGGTTCTCCACGTTTGACAGGGTAGGTCAGGGCTTGCCCCGACGACGCAACTGACTCACTTGTTGTTTCTATCGGGTTTGTTTTTTCCGTTCCTGGTCGACTGGCTTGGCGGCCACGGGTAGTGATGCAAGTCGCGCACAGCCCGGTACAGTTTCCCTTTCCGATGAAGTGCCAGCAGCTTCTCTAACTCGGGAACCCGGTAGTCCGGCGACTCCGCCCTCAGATGCCGATAGACCCGAAATACCTGGATCAGGCCAGAATAGGGATCGTCTCCCTTGATGCCGGAATCCAACTGAGAGCGGACATTGCCCGCTACGTACGCATCAAACAGGACTCCCCTGTACGGCTGGCCCAAATCACCAAACCACGAGAACGTCGTGTCGCACGTAATCACCAGCACTTCCTTGCTCTGCCCCGCAAACGTATGGATGGTTCGACGCGATTGGCTAGGCCGGCCGGTCCAAGGGGTCTCCAGAAACTCCCGTATCGCCGCCCGCACGTCCTTCTCCGCAATTTCACCGGACGCAGTGTCATCCGCCGCGGCCAACTCCGCTCCCAAAGGAGCGAGTGCCAGCGCCAGCGACGCGGTGAATGCGAAGAGACTTTTCATCGCCGCTATGCCTTTCATTTCTCGATGTCCCCCGTTTTCACGGCACGCGCCGATGGCCCGTCCGAAAATGGGGACAGGCACCGTCGGCAAGCGTCCCGACCACTTCAAACCCAGATTCTCGACGGAGCCAGTCCCCATTTTCGGACTCCCTGCATTGCAGTTTCAGTTACTTATAGTCCCCACGGCTCGCGCATGGTTCGATCGAGCATTCGATCGGCCATCTCGTCGCCGATGAACCGCTCGGTCTTCGGATCGTATTTCAGCTTGCGGCCGAGTTGTATGCAGATATTGGCGATCTGGCAGGTCGAGTTGGCCCGATGCGCGCCTTCGGCCGGTGCGATCGGACGCCGACGACTCTTGAAGCAATCGATAAAGTTCCGCACGTGGTTGGCCTGCGGGTATCCCTTGCCGAACTTCTTGTCGGCCAGCAGCGATGCGGGCTTTGCTTCGATATTGCCGTCGTCGTCGACGTAGATCGAACCCTCGGTGCCCACGAACCGCACGTGCAACGGCCACTTGCCGTCCTCGAAGACCAACTTCACCCCATTGGCGTAATGGGCCACGACGGTGCCTTCGGCCAGCTCGAACTCGACCGGGTTCGTGTCGTCGGCGTTGTTGGCCCACTGGCAAAGGTCGACCGTGTGGCTACCCCATTCGGTAAGCATGCCGCCGGAGAAGTCGAGGCTGGCCATCCAAAACTGCCGCGACATGTATTGGGGGTTGTACGGCCGCCAGGCCGCGGGGCCCAGCCACATATCCCAATCGCAGATGTCCTTGGGTGGCTCCGGCTGTGCGGGAAACGTGGTATAGGGGTGAAACTTGAACCACTCGGCGGGCGCCTTCTCGGCGAAGACGGTCTTGAGTTCACCCAACTTGCCGCTTTGGGCCAATTCCACCGCGTAGGCGAATCGGGGGACGCTGCGGCGCTGGGTGCCGCATTGGAAGATCGTTCCGTAGCGATCCATCGTATCGCAAAGCGCCCGGCCTTCGGTCACGGCCACGGACATTGGCTTCTCGCAGTACATGTCCTTGCCGGCCTTGGCCGCGAGGATGGCCGCGGTGCTATGCCAGTTGTCGCCCGTGGCGATCAGCACGGCGTCGATATCATCACGGGCCAACAGCTCACGCAGATCGCGGTAGGTCTTGCAGACGCCGCCGCCGTATTGCCGGTCGATCTTGGCCTTGGCGGCGTCGCGCTTGAGCTTGACCACGTCGCACGAGGCGACCATTTGTACGTCGGCGTTGCTCATGAAGGAGGCCATGTCGTGGCTCCCCCGGCCGCCACAGCCGATGATCCCCATGGTCACCCGCTCGCTGGCCGCCGGCTTGTCCTGGTTGCCCAGCGCCGCGGAAGTGATCACGTAAGGCACGGCCAGCGCGGCTCCCGCTCCGCGGACGAACGCCCGGCGCGTGAGTTGATGATTCCTAGGGCTCACGATGAAACTCTCCTTTGTGATACCGTTGCAAAAAAGTCGAAGGAGTTCCTATCACGATAGCAAGTCGGCAACGGTTTGGACAGAAAAAAAGGGAAAATCGTGCTTCTTCGCGTATTCCGCTCCAAATCAACTCCACCCACCCCAAAACCAGCACCAAGCCCGGGGGTTGCATCCCCCGGGTCGCGTGGTGGCAAAAATTCTCGCGTTTTTTCGGTCTTTCCTCCGTCGTAGGCACACTCCTTTCGCCGTAAGGGGCGGACGGCACACGGAGTGTGCCTGCTACTAAACCCTCCACATCCCGCGCATCGCCCGGCGGCGCAGGCGGTTCGCCCGGTCGTTGCCGATGAACTCTTCCGCAACCGGGTCCCACTGCAGCGCCTGACCGGTCCAATGGGCGATGCAGCCCAAATGGGAAACGATCGTCGATCGGCAGCCGACCGACACGTCACACGCCGGTCGCTGACGCGTCTTGATACACTGGAACCAATTCTGATGGTGATTATTGACCGGACGGTGTGGTCCGGGGCCGTTGTCGGCTTGCTTGATGATCGCCTTGGGGAAACTATCGAGATAGCCCTGCCGGCCGACGTGGATCCAGCCGTCGCTGCCGACGAACAACGCGCCGAAGTTTTGGATCCGTGTCTTCGGATTCCACCCCTCGGGCACGGGACGCGACTGTTGGTTGAACGTCCAATTGACTTCCAACTCGACACCGTCGGCATACTTGTACGTGAGCACCGGCACGCGGCCCGTCTCCGGCGGAATGATCTCCAGCGGGCCGCTTTGGTCCATGCCGAGCCCCCATTGCACGACGTCGAAGGCGTGGACCGCGTTGCTGGTCAGATTGCCGCCGCCGAAATCGCGGCAGAAATGCCACGGCACCACGTGCGGCGGACGCCCGGCGATGTGGAAACGGCCGTTGAACGGATGCCACGGCGCGGGGCCCAACCATTGGTCCCAATCCAAACCCTCGGGCACGGCCTGACCCGGGAGATTCACGTCGGTACTGGTACCGGGAAAACCTACGTGAACGGACCTCACCTTGCCGATCGCTCCCGTGCGAACCAGCCGGCAGGCCTTGATGAACTCGGGCGTGGATCGCTGCTGCAGGCCGATCTGTGCCACCCGATCGTAGCGCCGCGCCGCGTCGACCATCGCCCGGGCTTCGGCGATCGTCTTGGAGGCGGGCTTTTCGCAGTAGATATCCTTTCCCGCCTTGGCCGCCAGCACGGTAGCCGTGCCGTGCCAGTTGTCGCCGGTGGCGATCACCACCGCATCGACGTCCCGGCGCGCGAGCAGTTCTCGCAGGTCGTTGTAGGCCATGCACCCTTGATACGATCCGCCGGGCTTGCTGGCCGCGTAGCTCTGGTGGGTAACCTCTTTGGCATTTTCACGACGCCATGGGTCGACGTCACAGACGGCCACGACGTGCGCCTCGGGAGATTGCAGACAGTGACGGAGATGCCCCTGCCCCATCATGCCGACGCCGATGAACCCCAACGCTATGCGATTGCTCGGCGCGACCGCGTCTTCGGCGCCCAGCGCGCGGGCCGGTATCACCAGCGGACCGGCGGCGACGACGCCAACGGCCGTTCGGAGGAAACGACGGCGGCCGTATTGCATGGAGCGTGTTGGCACGGGTGAGGTCATGGGGTTCCTTCTGCCTCGGCTTGTTGGCGAATCTTGTCGGGGTCCAGCCCACGGGCGCGGCATTTGGCGTCGAATCTGGGGTCCGTCAACTCCAGCGGTACCATCACCTCGCCGACCGAAGCAAACCCAAACATGGCGGTGCGCGATTTCTCGTCGCCGAGGAGGAAGTCCTGGTGGCCGATGCCGATGCCGAACCCCAACTGGATCGTCGGGGCTTCCATCAGCCCGACGAATCGCGTCAGACTTGCGTCGCGGTCGACCTCCGGCCCGGAATACCAGCTTGTGCCGTAGAGCAGGGGCAACCAGACCAGTTCGTCCTCGCCCCGGTCATCATGGAAGAGCATGGCGGCGCGGAACATCCCGGCGGGGCCCATGCCGATCCCCTTGAGTTCGTCGAGCCCCACGAACGCCACCTCCGCCGGCTGCCGGTCGGCATTGAGGCGGATCACTTCGATTGCACCGAGATGGGTAAGCGAAGCGTTGCAGAGCAATCCGCTCAGGTCGGGATCCTTCGATTC
>JABMRP010000234.1 GCA_013202535.1 Planctomycetota bacterium | reverse complement strand
GGCGGCCAGCGTACGGCCGTGCGGCTCTGGCGGCAACGCGTGTCCGGGCGATCCGCCGTCGCGACGATCGGGTCCACCGACGACCAGATCGACCTCGGGCAGTTCATCGGCCAACTGTCGCAACTCGTCGCGTGGCACATAGGCCAAGACGACGACCGCGTCGTATGGCCGCTCGGCCGATTGCAGCACGTCGAGCACGGCCCGGCGGGGCGGCGACACCCGCAGTCCGGCGACCGCAAAACGAGGGCTCAGCACGCCGATCAGCGCCACGCGGCGGCCGGCCTTCTCGACGACCAGCACCCCCCGGGCGATCGGTTCTCCCGCGGCGTCACGAACGTTGGCCGAGACGAGCGGAAACTTCAGCCGAGCGGCCAGATTGCGGAGGAATTCGGCACCCAGCCGTGCTTCGGCCTGGCCGATGTTGTGTGCGGCGATGCCCATGGCCAGCTCACCGCGCGCGATGGCCTCGAACTTGGCCCGATCGTAAGGCGAGTCGCCGGCTACCGCCCCGCCGACGTCGGCAACGATCAAATCGGCCTCGGCGCGGAGCCCTTCGAGGTAGGTTGCGCGGCGCGGCAGACCGCCGGATTGCCGCGTGGTGCATCCGCAGGGAACGATCCAGCCGGCCGTGTCGCCGCTGACGACCAGGATCAACTCACCCGGCGGGTCCGGCGGATCACCTCCGCAACCACAGAGCAGCGAGACGAAAAACAGCGAGCCGCGGAGCGATGTCATCAGCGCGTGTCGCAATCGCCGCCCGCCGGCGGAGCCGGTGGTTGAGAGAAGGGATCGCGGTCCGGTTGATCCTGTCATGTCGGCGTATCGCTCAATACGTCAGTGCGTAGGCCAGGATGTTTACGTTGATTTCGATGGCGTTGCGGATCTCGTTTCCGCCGCAACAACAGCAGCCGGTCGTGTGCTCGGTATCGTTGAGCCCGTCGCGCGAGTAGACGACGCCCATGCGGCCGCCGACGGTGATCCCCTCGATCGGCCGGGATTGCCCATGGGCGGCCTTGATTTGGGTGATCTTGTAAACCGTGTTGAAGATCGGGTGGTCCATGCCGATGGGGCGCATCCGCTGGTCGGGGAAGATGGCGGCCATCTCGGTGCGGAACGAACGGTCCCACTCTTGGGACGAGCAGCCGGCCGAGGCCAACAGAAAGCCGCCCCGCTGTATGTATCGACGCAAGTAGTCTCGCTCGTGGTCGGACAGCCGGAAGGTGCCTTCGCCGGTCATGATCAACAGCGGAAATTGGAAGATCGCGTCGCCGCCAAGCTTCACGGCATGAAACCGGCGGCTGGTCGAGATGGCCGACTCGCGCTGGGCGCGAACGAGAAAATGATCGGAAAAACACTGGCTGCTCTTCGTGCCCGCGTAAACCAAATTGGCCACCTGCACGATGCTGTCGCACTCGCCGCCCTGCTGCCGAGTGTCGGGCACGATCGAGACACCTGTCGCGGCGGGCTCCGTCGCGGTGGAAGTCGACGAGCCGGTCTCGCCTGTCTGGGCCGGAAGAAACCGGGCGACAGCCGTCAGACCGATCGCCACGGCGACGAGCAACATCATCGCAGTGAAACGCCGGGCGGTTCGATTGTGTGGCATGGGATACCTCGCGGTCATGTGAATTCAATCCTCTGAAGTAGCAGGCACACTCCGTGTGCCGTCCGCCTTACTGGGGGGCGCGCGTACGTCGTGTTTGGTAAGTTTGGGGGAGGCACGGCCGTTTGGTTGCTCCGGGCTACGGCACACGGAGTGTGCCTGCTACTTTATCGTCGCTGCACTTCATCGATCACGCGCTGGAGATACTTCGCCGCACGCTGCCGGTAACGGCGGGGAACGGTCGCCTGGCCCACTCCGGCGGCACCGGGGGTGACCATCTGGCTTGCCGAGGCATCGTCGCCCGACTGGCCGCCGCTGCTGCTGCTGCCGGACTCGCTCGCCTGCTGATCGCCGCGGCCGGAAGCGGCCCCGGGCGAATCGTCCACCCCGGGCATCCCGCCGTAGAGTCCGACGTTGTTCATCGAATTTTGCCGAGAACTGGCGCCACCCATTCCCGAACCCATCCCCCCCATGCCACCGCCGGCCTGCATCTCGGCCAGCAGTTGTTCGATCGTATTGCCCAGGCATTGGCTAAGCGAGGGGCTGAATTTCAAGCATCCGCCGGCGGCGTCGCCCATGCCTTTGCACTTACTGAGGAAACTGTCGAGGATACGGGCCGCCTCGGTGGCTTTTTCGTGCGCCCGGGTTCCGGCAAACTCGGCCAGCGCGCCTTCGGCGTCGAGCATCGCTTCGGTCGCACCGCTGGCTCGCACCGCTGTGACAAAGTCGCGGGCCGACGTGACCAGTTGGTCAAACTCCGGCAGGTCGGGCACCCGCTCGATGTGGCTGTCGATGTCGTCCAGCAACACGGCCAGATCGTCGCGGATTCGCTGTTGCTCATCCTCCAGATCGCGCATCCGGGCTTTTATCGCCGGATCGTCTTCGCCGTCGTGGCCCTTGAGTGCCGCGGATCGCTCGGCCAGATCCTTCTGTCGCTGGACCAGCCGGACGAATCGCTGCTGATCGGCCAGCAAGGGGTAGATCAGGTCGAGATGTTCCAGCGGCTCGTTGGCCTCTTTCTTGAGCTTCTTCCGGTTGGCGTCCAGTTCGTCGGCCAGTCGCTCCAATTCCTTGGCCAACTCTTCGGCCAGTTCCTTGGTCAAGGGCACCTGCCCGCCGGTGAGCGACTCCAGTCGCCGGGCGCCCGCGTCGAGTTTGTCGGCCAACGCCTCGAGCTTTTCGCGAAGGTTCTTGTCGATGTCGTAGGGTAACTCCAACTCGGCCGACTTGCGGATGGCTTCCGATTCCTTGCGCAGACGCTGGAGCAGCCGTTCGGTTTGCCGCTTCAATTCGGCGGGCAAAGGGGCGTCGTCCGGCAGATCGTCGAGTTTCTTTCGCAGTCCGTCGACCTCTTCGGCCAGATCGGCCATGCGTCGCTGGGCGGCGGTGAATTTCGACAGCACGGCTTTGAAACTCTCCCGTTTGCGCAACATCTGCGCGAAATCTTCCTCCGAGATGATCCGCACGATCACAATCGTGCTCTCGGCTCCCTTTCCGCCGGGAACGTTCGGATCGTTGTCGACCACGCGTCCGAAGAGCTTGATCGTGTCGCCCGGCCGAAGTCCGTATTGCCAAAGGGGGAGGTACACCTTCTCCCGCACCTTGCGGAGCGTTTCGGTGCCGAGACGGACGTTCATCGGCAGCGGCCGGGAATCGTTCAGGCTGCGGTATAGTTCCACCCGGCTGATGCCGTAATCGTCTTCGGCTTCCAATTCTACCGGGACGGTGGCCACGGGCGTGGCCAGCGACACCGGCGGCGG
>JABMRP010000233.1 GCA_013202535.1 Planctomycetota bacterium | reverse complement strand
TCGGATAGCTGGCGTGGTCGACGAGGATCTCCTGGGCGATGAACACCAGCCGGCAGGCCGCCTGAAACCGCTCGGTGTCGAACGTCCCATCTTTCCGGCGAAACCTCATCAAATTGATGCTGGCCAGATTGCAGGCCGAATCGTCGATGAACATGTACTCCGAGCAGGGGTTCGAGGCGTTGATCCGCCCGGAATTCGGACACGTATGCCAGCGGTTGATCGTCGTGTCGTATTGCACGCCGGGATCGCCGCAAGACCAGGCACACTTGGCCATGCGGTCCATCATCTCGCGAGCCTCGTAGACCGGTCCCTCGCGGTCCTTCTGCGTGACCCATCGGGTCGTCCACGGCTGATCCGCGGCGACCGCCTCCATGAACTCGTCGGAAATTCGTACCGAAAGGTTCGCGTTCTGGAAGAGGACCGAACTATAAGCTTCCTCCGGATCGTAACCCTGCTCGACGAGCAGCCGCGACTTTTTCTCCTCGCGCCACTTGCACTCAATGAACTCCATGACGTCGGGATGCCAGTCTTTGATCGACTGCATCTTCGCCGCCCGCCGCGTCTTGCCGCCGCTCTTGACCACCGCCGCAATCTGGTCGTAAACGCGCATAAACGACAGCGGTCCCGAGGGCCGGCCGCCACCGGATAGCTTCTCGCGATGCGAGCGGAGCGTGGAGAGGTCGGTGCCCGTGCCCGAGCCGAATTTGAACAACATGGCCTCGCTGCGAGCGAGTTCCATGATGTCTTCCATGTTGTCGTCGACGCTTTGAATGAAGCAGGCCGAGGCTTGGGGAAAGTCGTAGGGGTTCTCCGGCCGGCAAACCGATTGCGACTCGGCGTTCCAATACCAGTTGCACGGCGCCCCGCGAACGCCGTACTGCTGCGATAGCCCCACGTTGAACCAGACCGGGGAGTTGAACGCGGCATGTTGATGCAGGCAGAGCCAAGTCAGATCGCGGTAGTACGTCTCGCCGTCCTTGGCATCGGCGAAATAGCCGTCCTCGACGCCCCAGTCGGCGATGGAACGGCAGACGCGATGGATCAACTGCCGAACGCTCTTCTCACGCTCCGGTGTGCCGACCTCGCCGTAGAAGTACTTGCTGACCACGACGTTGGTGGCCAATTGGCTCCAGGTGGATGGAATCTCGCAGTCGGTCTGCTCGAAAACCACGTCGCCGTTCTCGCCCTTGATCGCCGCGGTTTGCAGCTCCCATTCGACCGTGTCGAACGGATCGGCCGCGTCGACCGGACAAAAGACGGGCTCAATGGGCAAACCGCGCGAAGTATCCGCCCTTTTCTGCCGATCCTGCCGTTTCGGCTGATCCTGCGTGGTCCGACTCTGTTCGGCCGTCGTGGCCGCTTTGCCGGTTTCATTGGCATCCATGTGACTCATGACTGAACTCCTTCCAGACTATGGCCGGGGGTCCATCCCGGACGGTATACATTAGTATATGCTTAGTTTCGGCGATGGCACCCCTGATGTCAAGAGAAACCGAGATCGAAAACAAGCCCGCCAAACCCCCATGATAGGGGTCATTAGATACGCTGCGCACACCCACATATTGTGTCACTCTCTCCGTAAACCACAATATACGGGATATCGTTAAGAAGTTTACTCCGATGTGAATCAGAGTCAATAAGGGTTACGGATTTTCCCAAACAGCTTGAACTGTCACGATTTGTGGCAACGACGGATTCTTGCCCGAACCCGGGCCGCAACCGCTATCCCGTTCGTAACTCATTACCACAAAAGGCATTACGGCAATTCCCCCGACCATCGAGCAAATGATCGTGCGGAACACGATTTTTCGGAAAAAAAGACCCCGCAATGGCGAGAGATGGGAAGGCCACGAAAGGGAGGGAATCCAGGCCGATCCGTGAACAAGGCTCACAGCGGAGAATGAACCGTCCGGTGGGACGGTCGCCAAGAGCGCGGACCGGCAACACGATGCCTGTCGCTGAGCGGCTCCCCCCAAGAAGCCCGGGCAGTGGCCGATGAGCCCTGCCTATCGTGGCGAGGGACTTACGCCACGTCGATCTTGTTGATCTTGACCCGCGTGTACAGTTGGCGGTGTCCCGACTTGCGGCGGAAATTCTTTCGGCGGCGAAACTTGCGGACGACGAGCTTGGGTCCCTGGCCAACGCCCAGCACCTGGGCCGTCACGCTGGCTTGTTCGACCAGAGGTTGTCCCAACTTCAAGCCATCTTCGCTGCTGCACGCCAGCACGCGGTCGAACTTGAACTCGGTACCGGCGGACAACTGACGATAGTCGACTTCCAGTTCCTGGCCCTCTTCGACGCGAAACTGTCGCCCGCTATCTTCGATAATCGCGTACATCGTCGTTCCTGCGGAATACGAACCTGCTTTGGCAAACCTATTACTATAGCGGACGACCGCGTTGGGGAAAAGGGGCCCGGCACCTTGTCGTGCGTAGCATCCCCAGACCCCCCTGGGTGCAAGAGGCTCCTCTTCCCACCCAGGGGTATTCTCAACGCTGTTAGGTGGCAATTCTCAGCGGCCGGCCGTCGGCATCGACGCACTGGACCACCAAGTGATCCGGCGCAACGTCTTGGCTACCAATGAGTTCCACTGTCATCCCCCCGTCCGCCTCGAATTGAACGAGTTCCTTACGCTTGTTGTTATTGAGATAATCGGCCACTTCGGGGGCCACCGTGACACTCACCCGGGCCACCTTCGTGTTCTTGCCCACCAGCATGAGTTGGCGAACCACCTCGATGGCCATGCTCTCGTCCGTCTTGACGAATCCTGTTCCGCGACAGACGGGGCAATCGGCATAGACACTGCTCTTGAGACTGGTGCGGATTCGCTGGCGGGTCATCTCGATCAGCCCGAAAGGACTGGTTCGGAGGATCTTCGTGCGTGCCCGATCCCGTTTTACCGCCTCGCGGAGCGCCCGCTCGACACCTCGGCGATGTTTCTCTTTGCGCATGTCGATGAAGTCGTTGACGACGACGCCGCCAAGATCGCGGAGGCGGAGTTGCCGGCTGATCTCGCGCGCGGCCAGCAGGTTGATCTGGTAGGCCGTTTCTTCGGCCGATCCATCGGCGGCGCGGAAGTTTCCGCTGTTGACGTCGATCGCCACCAGCGCTTCGGTCTGGTCGATGACGATCGAACCACCCGCTTTGAGCGGGAGTTTGCGCTGGTGAATCCGGGCGATTTCTTCATCGAGGTGGTACTTGTGGAACAGGGGTTCCTTGCCCTCGTAGAGCTGCAGCCGGCCGACGTGGCGCGGCATGACCATTTGGAGGAATTCCTTCGCTCGTTCATACGCCGACGGTTCGTCGATGTAGATGGCGTCGACCTCGCTGGTGAAGATATCGCGAATGGTCCGGATGATCATGTCGCTTTCTTGGTAGATATCCACCGGCGCGGGGCATTTTTTCAGCCGCCGCACGATGACCTTCCACAACCGGAGCAGGTAGGCCAGGTCGCGGGAGAGTTCTTTCTTGGTCCGGTCGCTGCCGGCGGTTCGGACAATGAACCCCAATCCCTTGGGCGGGTTGAGTTCCACGAGGATGTCGCGGAGACGGCGCCGGACATCTTCGTCTTCGATCTTTCGAGAGACGCCGATGCGCCCCAGTGCCGGCATGAGGACCACGTACCGCCCGGGGATGCTGATATAGGTGGAGAGTGTGGGGCCCTTGGAACCGATGCCTTCCTTAATCACCTGGACCAGAACTTCATCACCGCGGCGGAGGATGTCCTGGATGGGCGGTTTAATGCGGGGCCGGCTTCCGGGACGGACCGTGCGGCCTTTGGGTCGGGACGGTCCGCCGCCAGCCGACTTACCCTGGCCGGATTCCTGGTCGTCGGGGCCTTCGTCGACGTCGTTCTTGTCGGCGTCGTTTTTGGCGTCGTCGT
>JABMRP010000232.1 GCA_013202535.1 Planctomycetota bacterium | reverse complement strand
GTGTGCCACTGCTTGCTTGCAAGCAGTGCCTTTATGCCGGGTTTCATGATCGAATCCACGGCACTGCTTGCAAGCAAGCAGTGGCACTCGACTTTATCAACGGGCTGTTAGTGGCATCGGCAGCCTGAGGGCTTGTGCTTGTCGCGCCGGTGTTGGCAGAGGGAGACGCAAAGCGTCCGGACTTGCGCCGCCACGCGCTGCAAGCGTGGGAACGAGGTGAACGATGAGCGAGGCAGCGTGGGATCGGGGTCCTATTCCGCCGGGATCCGGCACACCTTGCCTTGTTGATAGAAGAGAAGGCGTCTCTGGCAGGCCGACTGGCGATCTTTGGGCAACAGCGGCGCGGCCTCTCGAGCAAGTTGCGCGGCCTGAGTGAAATCGCCGATCTCGGCACACGCGACGGCCAGCGTCTCCAGGGTCAGGCCCCGATCGTCGCCGTTGGCGTCGCAGGCCAGCCGGGCGTGACGTGCGGCCGTCTCGCCGTCGCGGAATTCCTCCACAGGGCAGGTCGCCAGCAGCCAGGCCAGGTGACACCGCGCCTTGGTGAAGTTGGGCTCCAAGCGAAGCGCCATACGATAATCCTCAATCGCCGGGGCGAAGCAAGCAAGCTTTTCCCGCGCCCGGCCACGTTCCATGTACGCGTCGGCGCTGCGCGGTACCTGTTGGATTGACGCATCCAGTTGATCGATCGCCGCCTGGAATTGCTGCTGCCCGACAAGCGCCTGCGCGCGTCCCAGTTGCGCCGCCAGGTACTCCGACCGGTGTTTGATCGCCCGGTCGAAGATCTCGACCGCCCGGGCGAAGCGCTTGAGCCGGAGGTAGCAGACCCCCAAGTCATAGTAGATTTCGGCCTGGCGTGCCTCCCGGAATTTCTTCAGCACGGCCTCGAAGTCGGCGGCCGCGGCCTCGTATCGTGAAAGTCGGGAGTTAACGGCCGCACGACCGAGTTGGGCGGGAAAGTACCCGGGAACGGTCTCCATGACACGGTCGAGGTCTTTCAGCGCGTCTTCCAGGCGCCCTTGTTCCACGTGGAGCGCCGCACGCTGCTCGTAGGCGCCCGGATCGGGATTTTGGGTCAGGTGGGCCGACAAGTGCTTCAGCACCGCGCGATTCACCTCGCGGATGTCCGTCGCCTCGGCTTTCAGCAAGGCGGCCAGATTCTCATTCATCTCGGCGGTTAGCTTCTCGCGGATGGGCAATAGCTGCCACACCATGCCGCTTTCGGCGCGCGGGTTGGGAACCTCGATTCGGTCGGCCAACTCGAATCGTTCTCGCGGGCTGGGGTGCGTATCGTCCTCGCTGCTGGGCCGTTGCACCAGGGCTTCGATGGCCAGTTCGATTTGTTCCCGCTCTTCCGCATCGGGGCGCAGCGCGGGTCGGTAGAAAGCGGCCGACACGCCATCGCCGCGGACGGCAAGAGTGAGCGACTTGCCCATCAACTGGTCGAATTCCACGCTCCGTCGGACAACGTGCAGCAGGCCCTCGCGAAACGCCTTCGGCCCGTAAGCCCGCACGGCGACTCGATCGGAAAGGACCTCTTGCAGACGCGTGGCACCGAACGTGAGCCGGCGGAAGAGAAAATCGTAGACGCGGAGAAACCAAACGGCCAGATTCCACCAGCGGATCGGTCCTCGGGCAACGATGGCATCGGCGAACCGTGTCATCGCGAAGCGCACGCGCAGGGCGACGTCGCCGCCGGCCGTGTCGCGATGGCGGAAATGTCCGAATTCGTGGGCGAGAATGCAGCCGAAGGCGTTTTGCCGGAGTCCTCCGATAGTCGCCACACCGAGGATCAACACCCTTCTGCCTCGGTTCCGCATCCGTCGCCAGATGCCCCCGAGTTCGAAGACCGCGATATCCGTACCGGGGGTGATCCAAATCTCGTCGACCGGCCGCGTGCCCACCTCGTCGGCCACGCCGCGGACAAGTTGCCAGAGAGCGGACGCCTCTTCGGCGTCCAGCATTCGCTCGCCTTCCACGTTCGGCGCCCGGTAGAAACACGCCCGGATGCCGCTGAGCGCCGTCAGCAAGCCGCCCACGCCGACGATCAACACCAAAGCCACCAGGTAGAGGCTGATCACCGGAAGCATCAACAGCGCGTAGCCGATCGACAGCGGCAGGGCGATCGACAGCACCACCAGGATCGGCAGTGAGAGGAAATAGTAGATGCCGGCCAAATTGATGACCATCCGATAGCTCTTGCGGATCAACCGTTGGGCGAAACTGATCCGCGCCGAATCGGACCGCCGGATCGACCGCAGCGTGGCCGCCGACAGTACTTTCCCCAGGAGGAACAAGACGGCCAGCCCGGCCACCCAGCCGGCGATTGTCCACAAGGTGTACCAGGCGTAATCCCAGATGATCTTCTGGTTGTCGATCGCCGCTTTCAACAACGCGGCAATACTCTCCGCCGGCACACCCATCTCCTTGGCCTTGCGCAACTCTCTCTCGGCCGTCTGCCTGTCTTCGTCTTTGAATGCTCGGATGCCCGTAAAGTAGTGGGTGTACTCGTGGTCGGGATGTTGGCGGATGAGCGTTTCGGTAGCCGAGCGGAATTCCCCATCCTTGTTGTCCTCCAGGGAAAACTTGGCGATGGCGATCCAGGGAAGTGGGGTGCTGGCCCCTTGATTGGCTTGCTGGCGAGCCAGGTCGTACGCCTGTCGGCGGTAACCGTGCATGACGTTGGGCGTCGTGCCGGCCTGCTCCATGGTCCACACGACCGACATCAGCCCGCCGAGCGAACGGTCCTGCTCCAAGGTCTGATCGATCAGCGTCCGAGCATGGTTGATCTGTCCCTGACGGATGAGCGATTGGGCTTGTTGCCAGTCTCGGCCGACGGTCACCGGCGGCCGACCGTAAATCCGCGGTGCTTGCGGCGTGCCGAATCGGACGTTGCCCGAGCGGAAGGGAATCGCCGGTTGCCCCACGTGCGGGCTGCGGGGAACATACGGCGACGGTCGCGAAGGTTGTGCGCCGGGTAAACCGCCGGGGTTGTGCGGCGAACCGCCGGGGTTGTGCGGCGAACCGCCGGGGTTGTAGGGCGAACCGCCGGGGTTGTAGGGCGTCGGCGGCGACGGCCTTGCGGGATTGTACGGCTGCGGCCGATTGGGAAGCGAGGGCCGGGGGGCCGACGGCGGCCGATAGCCTCCGCGACCCGGTGAGGAAGGACCCGGCCGCGGTGGCCCGGGCATCGGCGATGGTGGTCCGAATTGCCCCCACGTGTCACCGGCCAACGCCGACGTCACCACGCCCACGACGACGACCAGCAACCGCATCTTCCCGCGCATGGTTCTACCTCCTGCGGATACGACATCGAGTCGAAGGTTCCTTGGGGCAGTCCGCCGAGGATGGCGGTTCCATTCAGTCCGTCAGCCCGCGAACTGTCACCGCCGCCAAGCGTAACACCGATCCTCTGACGAAGCAATCCCCCGGGCTTAAAACACCCGCTCCCACCAGACGGCGCCGGTGGGCTTGGGGCATCTGCCGACGACTTTCTCGCGTACCCACGCCGGGCCGAGTAGAAAGCGTTTTTAGGAAAGGTCCGCCGCGGTCCGCCAACACCACCTCCGAAGGATCGATCATGAACCGTTCCGTCAATCGACCGCTTGATGACAACATGGGCCGAATCTGGATCGGATGGTCGTGGCGGGAGTCCGGCCGTTAGGGGTCACGCCAAGGCGCCAAGGCGCAAAGAAGGAGACTGGTGCAAGAGGTGATCGGCGGGCCACCGAGTACCGCCGGACGGCTTTTCTTTTCGTTGAGGTGCAAGCAATTGTGCTTTGCGCCTTTGCGTGAGTTCTTCGTGGTGAGAACAAGCCGTCAGCACCTTGGCAGAAGACCTTCTCTACGACACCACGTTGCCCATGGCGCAGGCTGGGGGTTCGAGCATCCGGACGAGCTGGTCGATCTTCTCGATCGACAGCGGAGCGGGGATCACGGCCTCGCC
>JABMRP010000231.1 GCA_013202535.1 Planctomycetota bacterium | reverse complement strand
GTTCAATCTCCTGCTGGATAACGGAAGCGATCTCGTCGGCTTTGAATTTCATGGACGCTCCTGTCGATCATTTGCTGGCGCGTATTTTTTAGTTGGGTGGCGATGGAACCGTCGTAGACGGTATCGCCGACCTGCACGACAAGTCCCCCGATCAAATCGGGGTCGACGACCTGTTGAAGCATGGGTTCGCCGTCGAGCAAGCCGCGCAGGCGCTCGCTGATTCGGTTGGCCATGTCGCTGTCGACTTCGGTGGCCGTACTGACGGTAACCGGCACGCGGCCGCGCATCCGGTCGTGGAGTTCTCGGGTTCGCCGGTGGATGGCCCGCAGACAATCGAGCCGCCCGTGGCGAGAAACGACTTTCAGAAAGTTTACCAACAAGGGCGAGGCACGGCCGCCGAAGGTGCGGTCGAGAATCCCCTCCTTCTCCTCGTGGGAAATCAAGGCCGAGCCGAGCAGCGACTCGAACTTGGGGAATTTCTCCAGCACGTCGCCGACCAGCGAGTCGAACTCCTCCAGCACCGCATCGACCCGGCCGGCCTTCTCCGCGGTGTCCAACAGGGCCTGACCGTAAACGTCGGCGACGTGTTCGACGCCGATATCCGGCTCGTTTTCGGCCGCGTGTCGAGCGTCTCGTGCCGTGAGGTCTTTGGCCATGGGTACATCCGTCGCGAGTGTGGCGTCGTGTTGCGGTCGGTATTGCCGTGTGGCGGTTTTCGCCGCCTAGTTGGTGTCCGCGTCGCCTTGAGGGAAATCGGACACGGCTTGCTGAATCAGTTGTTTATGGGCGGTCGCGTCGATCTGGGCGCGGAGAATCTTGCCGGCCAGCTCGACCGCCAGATCGGCCCCGCGGGTGGCCAACTGTTCCAAGGCGGCGCCGGTGGCCGTCTCGATGTCCTGCCGAGCCCGTTCGGCCTCGGCCGCGGCGTCGGTCCGGGCTTTGTCGAGCATCTCGCGGCCGAGTTGCTCGGCGTCGCGTCGGGCCGAGTCGATGATCTGACGAACCTCGTCCTTGGCCCCGGCCAGCTTCTCGTCGTATTGGCCCAGCAGTTGCCTGGCGTCGGAGTTGCTCTTCTCGGCGGCGGCGATTTCGTCGGCGATGCGCTGCTCGCGTTTATCCAACCCGGAAGCGATGGGCCCCCAGGCAAACTTCGACAGCACCACAAACAAGATGACGAAGAGAACCCCGGTGAAGATGGCCAGATCGGACTTCCATTCCAGGGGGTTGAGGTCTGGCGGGCTGTCTCCGGATTCTCCCCCGTGGCCGGGTGCCCCGGAAGCGGCGGCTGGAGCGGTGGCGATCAAAACGACTGCCACCAAAACCATGACCGCCACGAGGCTGGGAACAACTCGTGCTAGCATCGTACGATTGCCTTTTGGTACCCGTAAAAAATACATGGGGATCTTCCGGGGCGTGCTTTGCGATGTTCCTTTCACGATACCTCTGCCGAACCGCGCCCGACCAGGGAAGCCGTTCTTTACGCGTTTTTGGCAGGGGGCGAACGATCGCGTCTAGCCGAGCATGCAGACGATCAGGCCGAAGAACGTGGCCCCTTCGATCAGCGCGGCCGAGACGATCATGGCGGTGGAGATTTTGTCGGCCACTTCCGGCTGCCGAGCCATGCTTTCCACGGCACAGGACCCGATCCGGCTGATACCCAATCCGGCACCGATGATGATCATGCCCGCTCCGAAGGCGCCACCGAGGACGATCAGGCTCTGGTCGGCGCGTTCCTTCTCGGCCACGGTCGCGGCTTCGGCCTTGGCCTCGTCGGTGGCTTCGACCTTGGTCTCGTCGGTGGCCTCGGTCTTCTCGACTTGGGCCAGGGCCGGCAAGGCGATCAACATCAGGGCGAAACACAGGGCGGCAATGTTGCACAGTCTAAACACTTGATCCGTCTCCTTGAATTAACTGACGCTCCGGCACGGCGAGCCCAGCCCCTAGTGCTGATGCACGGACATGCCGATGAATAGGGCTGAAAGAAACACGAAAACGTAGGCCTGCAGGAAGGCCACGAACAATTCCAACATACTCAACGCGGTGGCCCCCAGCAGGCTGGCCGGCATCACCCCGTACCACAGCGGCGAAGCGGCCGTGGCGGCGATGAAACTCAGAATCACGGCCAGCACCAGATGCCCGGCAAACATGTTGGCCAGAAGTCGCACGGAAAGAATCGTATGCTTGATCCCCAAGCCCATCACTTCGATGGCAAACAGCATCGGCTTGACGAAAAGGGCCAGCACGAAGGGCAATTCCATGTGGGGAACCAGGCCGGTCCAAAACCCGACCGGCCCAAACTTCTTCATGCCCGTGAGCACCACGGTCACGAACGTCATCGTCGCCATGGCGGCGGTGACCGAAATGGACCCGGTGGGCGAACCGGCCCAAGGGACCATCCCCGCCAGATTGCAGAAGAGCACGAAGAAGAAGATGGTCCAGAGGAACGGGAGGAAGCGATCGCCGTCCTTGCGCCCGATGGCCGGCCGGGCCACCCCGTCGCGAACGAACAGGACCATCGCCTCGAAGAGATTCAAGAACCGCCCCCGAACCGGCTGTCCGGAGGCCATTTTTCGGGCAAGCGAGACGAAAACCGCCAGCATCACACCGGCCACGGCCAGTTCCAGCAACATGAACTTGCTTAGCCTCAGCCCCAGGTCCTCGAAGGGCTGGGGATAATGCCAATGTGCGGGGCCGGGGAAGAAGTCGGGGAAGTGGAAGGAGTATGAATCCTTGACGTGACCGGCTAGTTCTTGGGTTTCCTTGGCGTCCATCGGTCCGGTAGCTCGCAAGTTCAATGAAGGTTCGCCGCGTCGTGCGGCGTCGAATCATCCGACGTCACGTCATGCGACCGCTCGCCGGGAGGCAGCCACAACGACGTTTCCACCGCTAGGGTGACCGCATAGAAGACCACAAGATAATACAAAAAGCCCGCCTCCGCCAGCACCCCTCCCGCAAGGTGGACCCATAATGCGAAACCCAGGGGGATGCCCATCCGTGGTGCCATCGACACCCCCAGGCCGATCACGGCACGTTCGGGGCTGCGAAAGCACTCGCCCACGGCCAGCGCCACGGAAGCTCCGGCCAGGCAGACCGCCGCGGCCGCCACTGCCGCCCACAATCCCGACTCGCCGCTTTGGCCGTAGGCCACCGGGGCCACCAGGGCGAAAACGACGATCGTCACCACCGTCAACAGGGCCTCTCGCACGGCGAGCCCTTGCCGACGAATCCACATCCACCGCTGCCCAATTCCCCGATTCTTGCCGTTCACCGTCCGCACTTGTCTCTCTCGGCACCGATTTTCCAGGGTTCCGATTCACCGCTTCCCATCTGGCCGCTCTTCGTCTCCCGACGAGGAGTCTCCTTGATGCAACGTATCGCTGAATCGCTTCAGCAGGTAGATCCCTGCAAACAGCCCCAGCGCGCTTCCCAGGGCCACAAACACCGGCGAGATGGTCAGGCGACGGTCGAGCCAATGCCCCGCCAGGGCCGGCAGGACCATGATGGCCGCGATCGTCATGATCCGGGACGACCATTCGGCCGCCAAGCCCATCGCCACTGCCAAAGGCGAGCGATCATCGCCCGGGTCGTTCATCAGCGCCAAGGGGAGAAAGACAACGGGTCGGTCCACGGGGTCAAGTGGGGCCAATGTATCGGGCGCTGGCACGGGTGTCAACTGAGTGGCTTCGGGAAAACCGTTTCGGAGCCCTCGGCCGTCCACGAGAACCGCTTTGCCCGAGGCGTAAAACGAGGGGATTGATTTGGATTTCCGGAACGCGATGATTTCCTTAACATGTTAGTATGAAATGAGATACGGAATTTCAGATAGCGCCAAGTCTCGACTGTTTGCGTGCCAACTCGTTGCGTTCGACCGTCAGTGTTGTTATAATCGATTTTATTGGGGTTGCCGGCTTAGCCCGACCGCTTTGGTCGGGTTCCTACCGTAGGCAGGAAACCCCAAACGGGACACCCGGTTCCGAGAAGGATAGATGCCGGCCAAACAAAGGGTGGCAAACACCCTTTCGAGGCGTCAACTGAAGCGTGTCGGCTAACCCCCCGATCAGATATATCCCTTGATGAGATATTCAGGTGTGTGTCGATAGGCTTTTGTTGAAGTTCGAAGGGTGATCGTCGCCATTGCGTCAAACTGAGCATCGCCGGGCGAGACGGGGCGTTATTTATCGGATCAGAGATGCGGTTCGTCGTCGAGAGACACAGCTCCGCTGAAGTCGAAACATCGCCCCCAACCACCCTTGAGGCGGTTGGCAATCCGGAGGTTTTGGTCCTTTGAGTACGACAGCAGAACTCAAGACCCGCACCGCTAAGGATCTGGCGCAAGCAGCCAGAAAAAACGGTGTTCGCGGGTGGCATTCGATGCGAAAGGACCAGTTGATCAAAGCACTGGTCCGCTTGGCGAACTCGAAGGCTGAAAAGCGCTCGAATTCGAACCAGACCAAGAAACCGGCCGTCGCGAAGCCGGCCGCGAAAACCGTGGCGAAGAAGACGCGCACCGCGTATATGGCGCGCCGGATCCGGCGGACACGCGAGGAACTTACCCGCGCCAAGGATCTGGCACTGGCCTGCCAGAACGCCCACTGCAACGGCTCGGTCAAAGACCGTCTGGTGGTTCTGGTTCGCGATCCCTATTGGCTGCAGGCCTATTGGGAATTTACCCGTGCAACCATCGATCGGGCGAAGGCCTCGCTGGGCCAGTTGTGGCACGGGTCCAAGCCCATTCTGCGCGTCGCCGAAGTTTCTCGCAACGGCACCACCAGCAGCGCGCACCGGGTGCTTCGCGACATCGAGATCCACGGCGGCGTGAACAACTGGTATATCGACGTCGCCGATCCGCCCAACAGCTATCGTCTGGAGATCGGGTATCTGGCCGCTACCGGCAAGTTCTTCTGCCTGACGCGTAGTAACGTGGTGACGACCCCGCGACCGGGTGCCACTGACTCGCTGGACGGCAATTGGGCGGCCGTGGCCGACGATTGTGAACGCATCTACGCCATGAGCGGCGGATACGGCCAGCAAGGCGCTGCCAGCGACCTGAAAGATCTTTTTGAAGAGCGACTTCGCCGTCCGATGGGCTCGCCAATGGTCACGCGATTCGGACTCGGCGCCGGTGGTCTTTCGGGAAGGCGACGGGATTTCTCCTTCGAGGTCGAGGCCGAGTTGATCGTTTCCGGCACCACCGAATCGGACGCCTACGTTACCGTCAAGGGCGAGCCGGTGCGACTGCGGCCCGACGGAACCTTTTCGGTCCGGCTCAATCTACCCGATTGCCGACAGGTGCTACCCGTCGTGGCCAGCAGCGGCGACGGCGTCGAACAGCGGACGATCGTCTTGGCCGTCGAGCGCAACACGAAAGTCATGGAGACGGTGATTCGCGACCCCAGCGAATAGGGGAAACGATCACCCTCGATCCACCTATCCCCCCCACGACCGGTTTCCCGGTAGACCCCCGGTGACGCCTCACCGCCCACCCCCTATCGCCGACTGAGCGGTCCCCGTATAAATCATGTAGCCGGTCAGACGTCTCCAGTCCACGTAATATACGGATATCCATGTCGAAGGACATTTTCAAGGTCCTGGAAGGTTGGGATCACAATCCGGACGAGATCCTGGTGCGCGTGATCCAGGGAGACGACGGCCGCGAGAAGCTCCAGATGCGGCTGGATCTCGGCTTGTTGCAGATGGAGATGGACGGGCGTCCCGACGGCTTGCGTCCCGAGGGGTTCGAGTCGTGGCTCGATTATTTCGAGCACCAGCAGCAAGCCTACGAGGCCTCGAATCCCGACTCCGCTCCGTATCAGCTTGGGGAGGACGACTGCGTCCAACTGTGGCGAGAGGGAATCCAGTTCTACCACCGGTATCTGAGCTTCTGGAACCTCGATCGCTACGATCTGTGTGCCCGCGACACGGCCCGAAACTTGCGGCTGTTCGCCTTCGTGCGCCAGCACGTCGACGACGATCACCAGAAGCTGCAGTTCGATCAGTGGCGGCCTTACGTCACGATGATGAACGCCCGCTCGGTGGCGCAGCCGATGATCGCCGCCGAGCAATTTGCCGAGGCATTGCGGGTGATCGAAGGGGGAATCGAAAGCATCCGCGAATTCCTCGACCAGTACGACCAGAGCGACCGCACGGAAGAGTGTACGGAGTTGGGTGCTTTGGAGAAGTGGCGCGAGGAGGTGCTT
>JABMRP010000230.1 GCA_013202535.1 Planctomycetota bacterium | reverse complement strand
TCGACGAAAAACTTCGCGTTGGGCGTTCCCGACAGCGTAATGCGCAGCCGCGTCGCATTCTGGAGATCCCAACCGGTAAGCGGGATCGCGTACCCATTGGAGCATTCGGGCTTCCCGGAAATCCGCATCACGGCATGGTCGCCGTCGCGGCTGAAGGTATTTTCCGTGCCTTGAGCCCGAAAGAGCGCCCAGGCGGCGGCGGTGTCGTCTCGGCTGAAGGCCAGTTGCGTACACGGTTTAGGAAAGGGATAGGGGTAGTCGTGATAGCCGTCGCGCCGGCTGGAGCGAAAGCCATCTTCGTGAATTTCCGTGCCGCCGCCGCTGTGCAACGTCGGCGCGGCGTTTTTGATCCACTGCAATTTCGGCAGCGGCGGATCGTTTTCGGTGATCAGCCGTGCGTCCCAGACATCGTTCTTGGTGAGCATCATCCGCGGCCCGGCATGATCGGCGTAGACCAAGGCGTTGACGTCGCCGTTGCCGAGAATCAACGCGTCATTGTGAATACTGTCGAGACGATCCACGGAGATCGCCGCGGCGTCCAACGCCCCGGGAAACGGGATCGCCCGCTCGGAGGGACCGTTCGCGGAATTCTCTTGGTCCCCTGCTCCTTGGCAGATCGCCGCAAGCCCAATCAGCAGGGCTGCATACACAGGGGTTTCTTTGATCTTCTTCATAATCCAACTCTTCTTCCCGCTCTTCGCTGGTCAGCGCAGAGTCCTGAGTCATTGTATTACAACCGTTTAACCCGGATTATTCATGGCCCCGGGAATCGCATAATACACTGTCGTAGCTACGTTCGCCAGAACGTGGTCGTAACCCTCGGACTCGCCCCACGTTCTGGCGAACGTAGCCAGGCACAATCCGGGTTAAGCACTGTCTACAGAGGGGGTATATCCCGACGACAGGCCGTTACCCCCCTGCCAGGGCTACACCAATGGGCATTCATGGCGGGTTTCGCCGTACCGTGGCCGGAAAAAGTCCTATATTTTATCTGACGTGCGGGAATCGCGACCCGAAGAGTTCACAGACATGACGACCATCAGCACTCCCAGCAGCGTATCATCGGATCCGCTTGCCCGACTGAGCGATATGTTGGGCGATCAGGTTGCCGACAGCGGGGAATCGGATGGCTTCGCGAGACAGCGAGCGGCCATCCTGGCGTTCGGTCGGCGGGCGGCCGCTCAACCGCCGCTGGAGATTCTGATGCAGGATGCGGCGATGCTTCCCGCCGACCTGTTTGAAGCCGACCTGTACGGTGTCGGCGAGGTGATTGCCAACATGACCGCCCTGAGTTTGTGCGTGAGGACAAACGACGGGCAAGATGAACCGGGCGACATACTGCCGCACAAATGTTCGCTCGATCCGGCAACCTCGATGGCCGCTTACGCGCTTTCGGCGGCCGGTCCCGTCTGTTCGCTTAACCTGGCATCCGAAAAGCGGTTTACCGATCTCCATCTCCGCAAGCAAAGGGTGGCCAGCGCGTTGACGGTGCCCCTTCACGTGGGCGGCAGACCGTTCGGCGTTCTGGGAATCTACCGGAAGACCGAGCGAGAATTCACCGACGACGACGTGCGCTTCACCGAGACCATTGCCCACCTGCTTACTTCCTCGATCGCTCGCATTAAGGTTGAGGAGGAACTCGCCCAGGAGCGCCGCAGTGCCACGGTTGTCCTGGAGACGATCGATTCGCTGGTCATGACGCTCGACGACGAAGGTCAGATCCTTACGATGAATCAGGCCTGCCAGCGAGTCACGCGATTCCATCCGAATGAGGTCGTCGGCAAGCAGTTCTGGAACATCCTCGTGACACCCGAGGAGCGGGACCTGGTACGGGGCATTTTCCGCAGTTCCCGGCGTGACGGCAGTCCCTGCCAGTTCGAGGGAACGATCTTGGCCAAGGACGGGACCCGGAAGACGGTCGCCTGGTCGGTGCAGGTGATCGACGAGGGCGCAGGGCGGCTGACGATACTCAGTGGCGTCGATCGCACCGACCAGATCGCCCTGGAGACGGAAGTGCAGCGGTTCAAGAAAAAGAGTGAGAAGGCTTCGGAAAAGCTGAAAGAACTTCAGGCCGCCGGGGCTAGCAACGCGTCGAAGACCGCCGATCGGCAGACTCCGAAAGCGGCTGGTGGCCGGATCGGTGCGTATCAGGCGGTGGGCGGAAAGACGGGGAAGGAACGCCGAAAAAGCGCGCGTCGAACGTATCGCTATCCGCAGAAGATTGCCCCCATGCACGGATGTGCCGTGCCCGCACCAGGACAGTTCTTCAATGTGGAATGTCGGGACATCTCCGCCGGTGGTGTCTCGTTCTTCCTCCCGAGTCCACCCGACTTCGAGACTCTGGT
>JABMRP010000229.1 GCA_013202535.1 Planctomycetota bacterium | reverse complement strand
GGCTTGTGGTACATGACCGAGGGCCGCAAATAGAAAAGGCTTTTCTCATCGCGAAGCCGATGATAAAAGCCTTTTCTATTGTGGCTGGCGCGCGACCCCCCCGTGATTCTCTGAATTCCTGCAAATTCAACTACGGGGTCAAAACGCGCGTGGGCCGTGAATTCCCGGCGCCGCCGGGGGCGCGGGAGGCATGGGGGGTGGCGACTCGACGGGCTCGCGGGGCGGTGCCCGTGTCGGCGCGGGTTGCGAGTAGAGAGGCTGCGTGACCCAGGTGCCGGGGCCGGTGCGCGTGGTGCGGTGTCCGAGCGGCTGCTCGATGGGGTTGAAGAACGGATACCCCCAGATATTGCCGCCGACGATCGGCCACGGTTCGAACACGGGAAGATGCGCGCGGCCGTAACGTCGTTGGTGACGCTCCGCGCGTCGCAGGTCGCCGCGGATGCCGTACGCATGCATCGCATCGAGACTCGGCCCGGCGCGATGTTCGGCGTAGGCGCTGGGCATGCCCGCGTACCAGCGCATGTTTTCCAGCGACTGGAGTTGCCGATCGATATTGCCAAGCCGCCGGGCTTCCGCCCGCTGGTGCGCCTCGACGCTGGCGTCGATCGCGTCGTACGTCGCACCCGGCCGCGTCTCCTCCTCGACGATCCACGACGGCGGCGGCGCGGCGGGACCGCTGAGAAAACCCTGGCCGTGGAATTCTTGTGCCGCGGCAACACGACACGTCAGAAACGCCACCAAAATCAATACCCAGCACGACGCAATCGAACGGCTCATGTCTGTTCCTTCCCTATCTGTCTTGGACCGCCATCACCCCGCCAAGAAAAGCCTACGGCATGAACGTTGATCGGGCAATCCACCCCGCGGGGGGGCATGTTTTCAACCTGCCTGGCAGCCCGTTGAAGAAGCAGTGGCACACGGTTCCGTCGGTGTCGCCTTCTTCACCGGGCGGTCAATCCGCCCTGCCCGTCGGCACCGCGACGCCCAGCTTCTCCGCCAGACGGACCAGGGGGTCCCAATTGCGCTGGTCCAGAGTGATGCCCTCGGCACGCTTGGCGGCCAGCGCGCGGCGCTCGGGATCGCCGGGCAGGAGGATCTCGTCGACCCCGTCGATCCGTGGGCAGCCGCGAACGAACGTCACCAGATCGGAAACCTCCCTGGCAAAGTGCGCGGCCCCGCCGAAATGCTGGGGCGACATGACCATCATGTAGACGCAATTGCCCATCTGATTGGGCGGCACCTCGCGGGCGCAGATCCCGCCGGACAGCGCGCCGGAAAAAATCTCGACCATCAGACTCAGTGCGAAGCCCTTATATGTCTGCTCGCCACCCATCGGCAGAATCGTACCGGGCGGATCGGCGTAGAGATCTTCGGGGTTGTTGGTCGGGCGGCCTTCGCTGTCCAACAGCCAACCGTCGGGACATTGCTTTCCGGCAATCTTCATCACGCGGACTTTTCCTTCGGCCGTGGCGCTGGTGCCGAAGTCCAAGACAATCGGCTCGTCGCCGTTGGGTATGCCCACGGCCAGCGGATTGGTGCTCAATCGGGGCGCCTTGCCGCCCGGCGGTGCCACGCGGCGGATCGCGCCATGATTATTGACCATGAACATGCCGATCATCTCCTGCCGGGCGACCGTCTCGCAGTATTCGTCCAGGCGGCCGATGTGGGCCGAGCGGATCATCGTTCCCACGGCCACACCCGAATGCTTCGCCTTGTCGATCACCCGCCCCAGCAACCGATGCGCCTGGATTTGGCCGAATCCCCAATGGCCGTCGACGGTCACGGCCGCCGGTGCGTCCTTGAGCACCTCCAGCGGAGCCCCGGGCACGATCTCCCCTTTCTCGACCTGGGCCAGGTAATACGGAATGCGCATCAGGCCGTGCGAATCGTAGCCGCGCAGGTTGGCTCCCACGAGACTCTCGGCCACCGTGGCCGCTTCGTCCGGGGCAAGCCCTCCTTGAGTGAGCAGTTGGTCGGCGAATTCCTGGAGATCGGAGGGCGAAAACGTAGGCACGGGCAGGGCTCCTTCAAGAAGGACGCATCGAATTCAACGCACGCGAAGCGACCACCATAACAGCCGCCGGTGCGGTCGTCCAGGGCGAGGGAAGATCCGTAGCAGGCACACTCCGTGTGCCGTCCGCCATCGCAGCCGTCTTCCGGACGCAGGCGACCGGGCAAACACGGCATCACATGCCGACAGGGCGATTG
>JABMRP010000228.1 GCA_013202535.1 Planctomycetota bacterium | reverse complement strand
CGGCTGACGCTCTGGCTCGATCTCAACTCCAACGAACTCGGCTGGATCGGCGAGGACATGGAGGAAATCGAAGCCCAGAGGCGCGGCGAGGACGTCTGGCCGCCGATCGACGTCGATCGGACGAACCCGACGGGCGTGGAAAACGACTACCCGCTCGGTTCGGCTGGGGGACAGTGACGTTTAGCGGCGACGTTTAGCGGCGACGTTTAGCGGCGACGTTTAGCGGCCCACCGCCTGGGGAAATGCGGCTGGCGATGCGATTGAGAAACAGCGTCTCCCTTTGTGCCCCCCCTTGTGCGGTCGCTCGCCGGCGGGTAGCGTGGTGCGAAAGACATGGGCTGCGGACTCCCCCCCGGGGGAGTTCGGCAAAACGGCCTGCCACCCCGTGGAGAAAACCCTCATGGATCTTACAAACAAAGCGGCCCTGGTGACCGGTGGAGGAAGCGGTATCGGGTTGGGAATCGCCCGGGCGCTGGCCGCCGGGGGATGTCGCGTGGCGATTGCCGGACGCAACCTTCAGCGGCTTCAAGAGGCCGCCGAAGACGGCAGCCATCCCCCGTTGCTGGTGCATGCGGTCGACGTGGCCGATCGCCAGGACGTCGATGGCTTGTTGGTCTGGTTCCGCGAGGAACTCGGGCCGCCGGACATCCTCGTCAACAGCGCGGGAATCAACGTTCCGAATCGGGCGATGGCCGAACTCGATCCCGAACAATGGGACCAGATGATCGCCATCAATCTGACCGGGGCCTACAACTGCATCCATGCCGTCCTGCCCGATATGCGAAGCCGCAAGTCGGGATGGATCGTCAACATCTCGTCGATCGCCGGCAAACGGGCCATGGCCTTGGGTGGGGCGGGCTACTGCGCATCGAAGTTCGGGATGGGCGCCCTGGGAACCACCGTCGGACTGGAAGAAAGGTCCCACGGTATTCACGTCACCAACATCTACCCGGGCGAAGTCGACACGCCGATCCTTGAGAAACGCCCCACGCCCGTGCCCCAGGAGAAGCGGGTCGCGATGCTCAAGCCGGAGGATATCGCCGAAATGGTCGTCGCCGTCGCCCGGCTTCATCCGCGGGCCGTGGTACCCGAGTTGGTGATCACGCCGCTGTACCAGGAGTATGCGTAGCCGCCCGTTGAAAACGTGCAACGACATTCGACTCGGGCACACCGAGACGCTACCACCGGTATTCTCCGGATTATCGCTACGACAGGGCGATCTGAACGGGGGGGTGGTTGGCAGCGAGCCGGACTTCACTTCGACCAGATTCCCCCGCCGGCTCCTTTGCGATACAATGATCTCTTGTCAATACAGTGGCGGTGTTCTGCCGCGGCTTGACTGGTAAGACCGATCGGTCGGCGAGAGGGATTCATGCGAAATCTGGTGACGCTTGTATTGGGAGGCGGTCGCGGCACGCGGCTCTATCCGTTGACGAAATATCGGTCCAAACCGGCCGTGCCGCTGGCCGGCAAGTACCGGCTGATCGATATTCCGCTGTCCAACTGCATCCATAGCGGGCTGAACCGGATTTACGTGCTCACGCAGTTCAATTCGGTGAGCCTCCATCGCCATATCCGCAGCACGTACAACTTCGACCCGTTCGATCGTGGGTTTGTCGAGATCCTCGCGGCCCAACAGACCCTGGCCAGCACCGACTGGTATCAGGGCACGGCCGACGCGGTGCGGCAGAACCTTCGATATCTTCAGCAGCCGGGCATCGAACACGTGCTGATTCTCTCCGGCGATCAACTCTACCGGATGGACTTTCGCGAAATGATTGCCACCCACCGGGAGTCGAAGGCCGACGTGACGATCGCCGCGGTGCCGGTGGCCCGGGAAGCGGCCTCGGAGTTGGGGATCATGCGGCTGGACGATTCCGGCCGTGTCGTCGGATTTCTCGAAAAGCCGAAGACCGACAAGGAACTTTCGCACGTGCGGACCGATCCGGCGTGGATCGACGCTCGCGGGATTGAAAGCCGCGGGCGCGATTGTCTGGCCAGCATGGGCATCTACCTGTTCAATCGGGATACGCTGGTCGACGTGCTCGACAAGACGCCCTACACGGACTTCGGCCGGGAGATCTTTCCCGCTTCGATCCGCGCGCGACACGTTCAGGTCCATCTCTCCGACGGCTATTGGGAAGATATCGGAACGATCCGGTCGTTTTTTGAAGCGAACCTCCAGATGACGGCGGCCGAACCGCCCTTTTCGCTGATCTCCGACGACGGGCCGATTTACTCCCGAGCCCGTTTTCTCCCTCCTTCCCGGCTCGACGGCGCCACGGTCCGCGGAAGCCTGATGGCCGACGGCTGCCTGATCGATCGGGGCGTGACGATCGAGAATAGTGTGATCGGGCTGCGTTGCGTCATCGGGCGCGACGTGGTCATTCGCAACTCGGTACTGATGGGCAACGACTTCTATGAATCGCCCGAGGACCGCAACGGCCACGCGCCGATCGGAATCGGTGCCGGCAGCCACATCGAAGACGCCATCATCGACAAGAACTGCCGCATCGGCCTGGGCGCACGGATCGTCAACCGCCAGGGCGTCGACACCACCGAGGAAACCTCCCACGGCATGATCCGGGATGGCATCGTCGTGGTTCCCAAAGGGGCGACGATTCCCGACGATTGGTCGCTGTAGGATGCCGGGCTTCATTCCCGGTCCAACCGGTACGACCGCTGCAATCTCTCTCCGAGACGCGTCCCATGGGGACACTCCGTAACGTATGTTTTCGCTGAGCGGCGGTGTGCGCCGTCGTCAACTGTCTTCGGAGATCGTTTGAGACGTTGCCCATGAGCGACCTTGTGCTGGAAAGTGTTCGCGCCATCGTTCTCGCCGGAGCGTGCGCGTTTCTTTGGCGTCAGGGACGAAAGCGAAGCGACCTTCTGTGCCGGGGGTGGAACTGGATCCTCGGCGGATTCGGCCTGCTGCTGCTGGCCAGCCTGCTGGACATCACCGACAACTTCGAGTCGCTCAACCGGTTCGTTGTCGTCGGCGATACACCGGCCCAGGCGTTCCTCGAGAAACTGGTGGGATACCTGGGAGGGTTCATTGTCCTGTTGGTGGGCCTCGTTCGTTGGATTCCCACCGTCACGTCGCACGAAAAAGTACTGCGCGGCGAAAAGCGATACCGTCTTCTTGCCGAGAAATCGAGCGACGTGATCTGGACATCCGACCTGGAGATGAACTGGAGTTACATCAGCCCGTCGATCGAGCGGTTGTGTGGCTACACGGTCGAAGAAGCGATGGCCCGGCCGATTCACCAGATCCTGACTTCCGCCTCGACCATGCTTGCGATGGAGGCGCTTGGGGAAAAACTCCAGGCCGTTGCCGCCGATCCGAGCAAAGTGTCGGAGCCGATCACTCTGGAACTCGAATTCAACTGCAAGGACGGTTCGACCGCCTGGACGGAGGTGAATACGTCGCTGGTCTGCGATGAAGACGGCAGTCTGGTCGGTTTGCTGGGAGCGACGCGAGATATTGCCCAGCGGAAGCAAGCCGAGACGGAACTGGCCGAGGCCAAGAACGCGGCCGAAAAGGCCAATCTGGCCAAGAGCCAGTTCCTGGCCAACATGAGCCACGAAATCCGCACGCCCATGACCGCCATCCTCGGATTCGCCGATTTGTTGCACGAAAACACCGCGAAACCCGAAAACGTCGCCGCGGTGGATACGATTCGCCGAAACGGAAACTACCTCCTCGAATTGATCAACAACATCCTCGACCTCTCCAAGATCGAGGCGGGCAAACTGGAAATCCAGCGCGTGCGGTGCTCGCCCCTTGAGATCCTCTCGGAAGTGGCCACGTTGATGAAAGTCAGGACCGACGCAAAAGGCCTGTCGCTGGCGGTCCAGTGCCAGGGCTCGGTTCCCCGGACCATCGAGACCGACCCCGTGCGGCTGAGGCAGATTCTCATCAACCTCGTGGGAAATGCCGTCAAGTTCACCGAAGTGGGAGGCGTTTTGGTCGTCGTCCGCCTGACCGACGACTCCCGCGATGGGGCGAGCCTGCGGATCGAGGTTTCCGACACGGGCATCGGCATGAGCGGGGAACAAACCGAAAAACTCTTCCAGCCGTTTGTTCAGGCGGATACATCCGCGACGCGAAGATTCGGCGGCACCGGACTGGGACTGGCCATCAGCAGACGGCTCGCGCAGATCCTCGACGGCGATATCCGTGTCCAGAGCACGCCGGGCATGGGCAGCACCTTCACCGTCGACGTGTCGCCCGGATCGCTGGTGGGCGTGGCCATGACCGCCCGTTTCCCCACGGCCGAATCGGCACCCACCCCGGCCGAGGTTCTCGACCTCACCCCCGACGTCGCCCTGGACTGCCGAATCCTGCTGGCCGAGGACGGCCCCGACAATCAACGGCTGATCTCGTTCTTGTTGAGAAAGGCCGGAGCCGACGTCGTCATGGCCGAAAACGGACGCGTGGCGGTCCAATGCGTCCAACGGGCGCAAGCCGACGGAAAACCGTTCGATCTCGTGTTGATGGACATGCAGATGCCCGTGGTCGATGGGTATCAGGCCACCGAGAAACTTCGCGCCGACGGGTGTACGGCCCCAATCATTGCCCTGACCGCCCACGCCATGGCCGGAGACCGGCAGAAATGTCTCCAAGCCGGCTGTAACGACTATCTGACCAAACCGATCGATCGTAGCGAGTTTCTACCAATGATTGCGCGGTACACCCACGTCGCGGACTCGCGATCCATCTGACACCGATCGCGAAGGATCGAGCAGGCCTTGCCGCCCGGTTTGAATTTTTCGGCCCGTTCGACTAGGCTGGGGGCATCGAAGTCGTCCGACATTGCCGATCCCGGAGATTCTGGCCATGCGAACTTCAGCCCGACGGGTTCTGCTCGTCTCGATCGTTTTGCTATGTGCCGGCATCGTGTGCATCTGTCCACCGAGCGCTCCGGCCGCTCCGCCGCGGGGGGCTTCCCTGCAGGCGCTGTTTGCCGCGCGGGGGGAAGATGCCAAGGCGGTGATTTTCATCAAGATGCGCAACTCGCTGGCACCGGTCGATACGCTGACCATCGTACAACGGGAAACGTCGCCCTGGATCGCCGGAATGGCGGTCGGTGTCTACCTGAAATCGGCCAAGGTCGACCCCAAGCAGGCGGCCGTCATTCTCAACACGTTTTCCCAAAGGCCGGGCAGTCTCGCATTGGCGGCCACGCTGGGCGCCGCCAGCGGCCAAGTCGCTCCGATCGCCGAGCAGATTCTCCAGTTGCCGCGAGACCGGTCGTCGCGGCCCAAACTGCTCGCCGCGCTGATGCTGGCCACGTATGTCCGCATGGCAGCCGACGGCGCGCTCAGTCGGACTTCCCAGTCGGCCGCGGCCGAACCTCCCGACGTGGAGCCTCCCGATGGCGAGCCGATCGACTCCGACTTCGTGGTCCCGGGAGCAGGCGCCGCGCCGGACGATGCGAAGAAGGGAGCCGGGAAAAAGGGCCCTAAGAAAGCCGCGGGCAAGAAGGGCGGCAACAGCGGCCGCGTGCCCCTGGTCGGTCGGACCAAACTCGAACCGCTGCTGGCGAAGCTCTTGACCGAGAAAGACGCCGAGATTCTCGAAGCGACCGTCCTTGCCGCGGCCTGGATGCGCGCCGCCAGTGTCAAGGACGCAATCCTCGCGCTGGACGCGACTCGCGAGCCGGGCGTGCAAGGTACACGGCTGCTCTACATGGCCAAGTTGAAGCTCGACGTACCCGAGACGCTGATCGAGGAAGTGTTCAGCTCCCGCCCCCGTCCGGCTCCCGAGTTTTCCCGGTTGTCGCCCGGGCTGTCGTACTACGACGTGCGCACCTCGGCGCTGGGCTACGGCTGCGAGGCGCTGGGGGAACTGGGTGAGGAGAAGTATCTCGACAAGCTGCACGACGCGCTGCTGGATCGCGATCTCCGCATCCAGATCGAGGCGGCCAAGGCGCTGGAGAAGATCGGCGCGGCCGAGTCGCTGGAGCCGCTGTTGGAAAAGGTCCGCTCGTATCGCACTCCGTGGCCCGTGCTCGTTTCGGTCCTCTCGGCCGTCGGTGCGATTCCCAGCGAGAGGTCGATTCCCGTGTTGATCGAGCGGCTGGAAAAGGAGACAGGCCGCTTTCGCCTCGACGTCAACTACGCCCTGGCTTCGATCACCGGCGATCAGGTGGCCGGCACGCTGGACGACTGGAAGGCCTGGTGGGAGCAGAACAAGGCCGTCTTCACCGTCGTTCCCCAGGCCACGGCGGCGTTTCGCAAACAGTTCCGCGTGCAAGACATGCGGGTGCCCTCGCTGGGGTCGTTCTACGACATGGAGATCTACAGCGACCGGTGTGTCTTCGTGCTCGATACGTCGGCCTCGATGAAGGGCGACAAGATCGTTTCGCTCAAAGAGAACCTGATCAAGACGTTCACCACGCTGAGCGAGATCGTCCGTTTCAACGTGATCGATTTCGGCGGACCGATCGCGCTGATGAAACCGGGCGGGCTGATCACCGCCGGGGAGATCCCGCTGGTCGTGCGGAAAGTGGCCGCGATGAAACTCACCCTCGGTACCCGATCGTACGACGCAATGGAACTGGGCATGATGCTGCCCGGGGTCGATACGATCATCTTCCTTTCCGACGGAGCCCCGGTGGCCGGCAAGTTCGACGTCTGGTCGCGCGTGGTTGCCGGTTTCCACATCTACAACCGCTACCGCCCGATCGCCATCTGGACCCTCGAATTCGGCGCCGGCGGCTCGAACCTCGCCTGGATGGAAGAACTCTCGGCCAAGAACTTCGGCAAGAGCAGTTCGCCGGTGCCCTGAAGTGCCGGCATGTCGTTTGACGGAGATGATAAAGTTTCGCCTCAAAATGCCCAGTCATCGTACAGGAGAATCCCTTATGCGTCGCGCAATCCTACCGACCACCATCGCGTTGCTTTTCACCGGTATCGCGGCGTGGTGTGCCGAGCCGGCCGTTGCCCAGAAGCCCGCCGGCGACCGGCCCAACATCATCTACATCATGGCCGACGACCTGGGGTATGCCGAGGTCGGATGCTACGGGCAGAAGAAGATCCGCACGCCGAGCCTCGATCGCATGGCCGCCGAGGGGATTCGCTTCACGCAACACTACTGCGGCGCCCCCGTCTGCGCGCCGTCGCGTTGCGTGTTGATGACCGGCAAGCACCTCGGACACGCTTTCATCCGCAACAACCGCGAGGTGAAACCGGAAGGCCAGTTCCCGATCCCCGACGAAACGGTCACCGTGGCCGAGATTCTCAAAGCACGCGGTTACGCCACCGGGTGCATGGGCAAATGGGGACTGGGGCCTCAGGGTAGTTCGGGCGATCCCAACCGCCAGGGGTTCGACCATTTCTTCGGATACAACTGCCAGCGCCACGCCCACAACTTCTATCCCCGCTACCTGTGGCGTAACGACAAGCGGATACCGATGGAAGGCAACGACCGGGGGCTGACCGGCAAAAAATACTCCCACGACCTGTTGACCGACGAGGCGCTTTGGTTCATTCGCGAGCACAAGGACAAACCCTTTTTCCTTTACGTGCCCTACACGATCCCGCATCTGGCGATCCAGGTGCCCGACGATTCGCTGGCCGAGTACAAGGGCAAATGGCCCGACCCGCCGTACACGGGCGGACACGGTTACCTGCCGCATCCGGCACCCCGGGCGGGTTACGCGGCTATGGTGACCCGCATGGATCGCGACATCGGCCGCATCCTCGCTCTGGTCAAGGAACTCGGCCTGGACGACAACACGCTGGTGATGTTCACTTCGGACAACGGCCCCACCTACGATCGGCTGGGCGGTTCCGATTCCGATTTCTTCGAGAGTGCCGGTCCGTTTCGCGGACTCAAGGGGAGCGCCTACGAAGGGGGCATCCGCGTGCCGATGATCGCCCGATGGCCGGGCAAGATCGAAGCGGGTGCCGTGACCGATCACCTATCGGCCTTCTGGGACGTCATGCCGACGGTCGCCGAAGTGGCCGGCGCGCCGGCGCCGGACGACACCGACGGCATCAGTTTCCTGCCCACGCTCTTGGGCACCGACGGGCAGAAGCCGCACGAATTTCTCCTCTGGGAGTTTCACGGCTACGGCGGTCAACAAGCGGTGCGCATCGACCGCTTCAAGGGCATCCGCACCAAGTGTTACCAGAACCCCGACGGCCCGATCGAACTCTACGACCTGAAGAGCGACATCGGCGAGCAGACCGACGTAGCCGCCGATCACCCCGAGAT
>JABMRP010000227.1 GCA_013202535.1 Planctomycetota bacterium | reverse complement strand
GTGTCAACGCGGGCGTGTCGAATCCAACCGTGGTCGCCGCGAGAGCTAGGCGGCAGCCCAGGTTGCGGCTATAATGGGCAGGCGCGTTAGTGCCGCGTGCCGCAGAACGGCAATGGAGCGCCCCGTTGAGCCACGCGCCTCCACGCGGCACACGGTATGAGCCGGCATCAGGCCCAGAAGGGTCACTTACCACGCCCGGATACGCACCATACCGGTCCAGGCACCACTCCGCGACGTTTGCCTGCATATCGTACAACCCCCAGGCGTTCGCTCGTTTCAAGCCTACTGGGTGGGCGCACTTCTGGTCAATGTCCCACGTATTCTCTTTGTACCACGCATAGTTGCCAAGCTTCGACTCGCCGTCGCCAAAGCAGTAACGGGTTTTGCTGCTGGCTCGACATGCATACTCCCACCCCGCCTCGGTGGGCAAACGGTATGTGTGTCCCTCTTTTGACGAAAGTTTTTGGCAGAACTCCTGCGCGTCCCCCCAACCCACATGCGTTGCCGGATACTCCGGACCCTCTTGCACCCACGATTCGCCGCTCCACGGCTTGCCACCCATAACCTTCTCATACTGTCCTTGCGTCACCTCGGTTGCGCCGAGATAAAACGGCTTGGTGATCCGAACCCGGTGCTGGGGTATTTCCCGACCTCTAGCAGCTTCATATGAATCGGGCGACCCCATCACGAACTTTCCGGCAGGGATTAGGAGGAGCTTCATCGTCACGCCTTCGCCGAGGTCAACGGTGACTTCCTTCTGGGGTTTCTTACGTTCGCCGGCCGCGGAATAACTACCCTGAATGAGCAGTACCATCGCCAGGACGGCGACCACACCTGTGACTACGCGAGATGCCATGGGTATTCCTCCCCCTGCGTGTGCCGGGACGTGGAGCCTACTGGGGTCAATTCTGGGCGAACCGGCCGGCAGCGTCAAGCACCGGGGCAACATCGCCTACGACCCAACGAGAAAACCCCGCCGGCCATGGCGGCCGACGGGGCCTTGTGTTCTTGAAACTCGGCGTACGTCTCCTACCGCTTCCGCCGCCGGGTGACAAAGGCCAAGCCGAGCAGCCCCGGGGCGGCCAGCGCGAAGGTGGACGGCTCGGGGACGGCAGCCGAGGACGGAAAGCCCTCGACCAGGACGTAGAGATTCTTCAGCGTGTAATCATCAGCGCCCACGGGTTGCTGGTCGGCCGCAAACGTCCAGTCGGGATTCCCGGTCGGTTGGTTTCCGATTCCCAGATCACTCACGCTCCCGTCATTCCAGCGGTTGTAGGCGAAAATCGTTTGCTGGGCGTCGAAGTTGTGGATCTGCATCGAGCCGTAGTTGCCGCTGCCGTCTCGGGTATCGTCGTAGTCGAAAGCGTTCGTTCCGCCGGGAATCAACCCTGTTTGATTACCGTTGTAATTGGTGTTCCAGAACTCGATGTTCCCGTTCAAACCTGTGCCTTCGACGACGCCCGCCACGTGACTGAGGTGCAAGCGATTTGTCCCGATTTGCCGCAGAACCCCCTGTTGGTGGCGAGCAGACGGACGCAGTGCGCCCGGAGACACATCGCCACGAATGGAGGGGCAGAGACCCCCTTGTATCGCGTTCTTGTCCGCGATTCCATGCTCGTCGTGCAATTGCACCGCTGCAACCATGTAATGCAAGTCATTGCATTTACGTAATCCTCATCTCGGTCCGGCGAGACGGCCGCCGCCGTTGCATCTATGGACATAGACGTGACTTACGGACTCCTTATCCGTCAATTGCCAAATGGCACACTTGTTGCACAGACTCTAGGCAGAGCGCTTCATCGACATATGCACGCCAGGAGTGACCCAATGAGTTGTTTCTTCGGTTGCGAATCTCACCTCCCCTCGTGGCCTGCCGTTGGGGCTCGCGCCGCGAATGGTCTGCTCTGCATGGCGGGTCTTTTCGTCGGGTTGATTTTTGCCGGTAACCTTGTGCCTGCATGGGCTCAAACGACGATCCGCAATCCGGCCGCCTCGGCCATTCCGAAAGCACCCCTGCCGGACGCCATCGATGCGACTGCCGGCGATACGGTTGCCCCGGTCGTGCCGGAACCGATCGATCCCGAAACACCCCAGATGGGTCATCCGTCGGCGCCGGGGTTGATGACGCTGTTGCACAACGAGATGGCCACCGGCATGAAGAAGCGAAAGATCGAGGGGAAGTTCACGCAATTCCGCCGCTACACGGCCGGGAAATTGAACGCCACGGCCGGGCCACGCACGGGTTCGGAGCTGACCGGTAACTGCCGGCTGAAGTGGTACGACCACTTGATGAGGAATCCGCTGGAAGCGCCCATCGAGGCCGAACAATTCACCCGCCAACTGCACCAGGACATGTGCGGCGATCACCGGGGACTGGAACGGGCGATGGTCACCGCCGGGTTGAAGTTGGATCTGGCCATCGGCTCGCCCCGATCGTTCGCCCCCGTCGGCTCACCCGACGAAGCCCTCGATACGGTGAAGCAAGCGCTGACCAACGCCCAGCTCTACTATGCCTCCGCGCTGGCGCCGCTGACCAAGGCGGAAGTGCAGGAACTGGTTCGCGGGCTGTATCCGATCCTCACCGGGCAATGCAAGGTCGGGCACACCCTGGCCAGCCGTAGCTCCGGACGGCGGCTCTGCAATCTGATGGAGAAAATCGACCGCACGGCCATGCACCGCGCGGCCATGGCCCTGGTGCCGCTGACCGATCCGGACCTGCTCCAACAACTGGGGCAATTGGACCAGTCGACCACCCTGGCCGTCGGGCCGACGGCCGTGGCCGGTACCACGGGTCCGATCGTGGGAAGAATCGACACCCCCGGTGGCACGATCGTTATCGGCGACCGGGGAACCAATACCTATCAGTTGGATAGCATGGCGGGTGTCAACGTCGTGATCGACCTGGGCGGAAACGACGTCTACTACGAAGGCACCGTCTCCACCGGGCGGCCCGTGTTGATCGTGATCGATCTGGACGGCAACGACGCCTACCGCGGCAAAAAGCCGGGGATCCAGGGTTCGGGGATCCTGGGAATCTCGATGCTGTTGGACGCCGCCGGCAGCGATACCTATCTGGCCGCCGACGTTG
>JABMRP010000226.1 GCA_013202535.1 Planctomycetota bacterium | reverse complement strand
GGCAGCGGACTGGCCGTCGGCTCGTTTTCCGCCCCGGCGACACTTCCGGCCAACAGCCCCGACGTGGCTGCCGCGGCCGATACGGTTTTCAGAAAATCCCGGCGCGGGGTCTGTTCTCTTGTCTGTTGGTCTCGACTCATCGATTTCTCCCAAGCGGTCTCGTGTTGGCGAGAATCTGCTTCCCGAAGGTAGCTCCCCCGACTCTAATGGGAATTCGGCGACAAAGCAAGAGATTTTCCGATTTGGGGCCTGCCGGCGAGTTGGAGCACGATGGCGATCAACCCTCCAAGCCCGGGGGTTGCATCCCCCGGGTCCGCGAGGCTCGGGCGTCACGCGTTTCACCTCGCCCCCCGATTCGGCGGAATAGTCCAGACGACACGTGACGAACAGATTGGCGAAAGCCATCCCGCAAGAGGAAAAGCCATCCCGCAAGAGGAAATGTTCCGATGAAATATGGACGCGGGAGTATTCTAGCAAGCACGTTGGTGATGTTGTGTGCGCTATTCTCGGCAGCCACAGCTTCGGAGCCGCTATCGGAGGAATCGCGTGTTGCCATCATTGAGGAACTCCACGGTGTCGGCTGTGAGATTCGCTACGCGCCTCCGGATCGCGTATCCTGCGCTCCAGTTCCGAAGGACGCACCAAAACACGTGATCAGCGTTTTTGTCCAGACGACGTGCGTGGTAGGCGAGGTGCCGGACGCCGAGAAGGAATCCAGGAGGAGAGTCCAGTACTATTCCGACCCGGCGAACTGTCGGAGGGTGTTGGCGATGGCCGCCCAACTGGGAGAGGTGTGGGAGTTCAGCCTCCAGTGGATGGAAGTCAACGAGGAGTGGCTGAAAGCGGTGGGGGAACTTTCGCACCTAAGGACAGTCTACCTCTTGCGCGCCCCCGTACAAGATGAATGGTTGTCGCACTTGGCGAAGCTCCGTTACCTGGACACCGTCTGGCTTAGCCACACAAAGGTATCGAATCGAGGTGTACGCATTCTTCTGGAACTACCGGAACTCCGGTCCTTGAACGTCCGATCTACGCGTGTTTCGACGGCGCTGTTTCAAGAACTGCCGAAGGCACGGAAGCTGGAGGATGTCATCACCAACGTGGCGATTGACGACGATGGCGTCGAAGCCCTCTGCCGACTGACGCAACTGCGGCGCCTTGGTTTGGATCTCGACAGCCTCACAGATGCCCGCCGAACCCGGTTGCTGACAGCTCTTCCGAAGCTTGACCTCGGTCCCTAACGAGAAAGACGGGGTCACGAGAAAGACGCGCAAAGACGGGGTCACAAAGACGGCGCAAAGACGGGGTCATTGGCCCAAAGTGTAAAAGGAAAGCCGCGGAAAGACGGGTCTAAAGACGGCGAAAACACGGGAATTCCGGGACACGATACTCATTTGGGTAAGCCGCGGGATTGCGGTAGGTTGTCATGCGTCTACAACCTCTACGTGGAATTCGCCGAACCGATTCCGCCGCAAGCGGCCCTCAGGCCAGGCCCCTCTCGCGGAAGGAGAAGGGTGACACGAGCCGAGCGCTCATGTTGGCTATTACCCCATATCTCCGAAACGGTGCCCACCATCGCCCAACTCAATCGAGCCCAGGGGCACGTCGTTTCCAGGGGCGGCGAAATCGCGGTCGCCCAGCAGATCTTCGACCAGCCCTTGCGCGTCGGTGGCGGTGTTGGTCAGGCGGAGAAGCCAGAGAGATTGGAAGACGCCGATCGAGTCGAACAATTCCGGCCGGAAACAGGAGAGGATCCCGGCGGCGATCTTGGCGTTGAGATCGGAATTGGGGCTGACCGGGTCGAGATTCTGACGGAAAGCCGCTCGAAGCGAAGCGATCACCAACGGCCAGGCCGACTGGCCCCCTTTGAGTTGACTTCCGTAGTGAATATCCTCGGCGAAATCCCGGGCGCGATGCGGATCGATGGCAAACTCGCTAATGTCGTGCATGCCGGCCAGATAGCCGACGAGCATGTCGGTCCAGCGTTCGGTGCGTCGCCGCAGATGGTTCAACCGTACGGCCTCCTCCGCATCGACCCCCGGTCCGCTGACCATCAACGCCAGCACTCGATGCCGCGCTTCCATGTGGCCGATCATCACGCTGCGAGCGACCGGTTCGCCCGTGTCGGTGCCGTGGTGGCGATCGTAGGCACAGAGCACGGCCGTCCAAACGCGGGTGAGGATCTCGCCGGTGAGGATCTCCTCGAAGACACGGCGAATCAGTGGGACATGCGTACGCCGCCAAACGGGCGTGGCCTGCGGGCTTTGGGCGCTCAACTGCTTGATGCATCGCCCCCACCGGTCCAGGCGGCATTTCGACGCGGCCCAATACTGCTCGACCCCGGAGGGCGATAGTTGGCCGTTGCCGCGAATCAGGACCGGTCCGTGGACCGAAACCAGGGCAGCCAATTCAATCAGTTCGCGTGCGTGCATAGTGTGCTTGCGTGCAAGAGCGGCCGGATGAGACCGCCGTGTGGCATGATGAGAATCGAACCGCCAGGGGCACCGGAAACATGCATCGAACCCTCGCTGATAACGCCGGCAGCCGAGAGAGCCTCGGCCAAGCGAGGACTCTCCCGCCGCCGACGGCGAAGGGGATAATCGCAAGAGAAGCAAACCGAGTGCCGAACGACGCCCTCGGGGAGGACGAAGTGGCCACGAGGAGCCGTAAACGGCTAAATAGTAACGCTTTATAAAGATCGCTGCGGCTCCCGTGTAAACGGTTCGATACAGTGGTTTCCGTTGCCGCCGGGCAACAGCCGATGCGAGGCCGAATCGTTTCCCCGAGGTTGCGCGAAACGCGGCACGTTGGCGGCCGTCGGCCCTCGCTTACGCTTCGGGTTACCATCGGGCCGTGAATAATCCGGGCTGCCTTCCACCACGACCCGCACCGCCGCGTAGCTTCTCGCGCCGCCCGAAACTACCGAATCCGGCCTTGCATCGAGGGGCCCGTCTCGCTATTCTCCGGCCCGGTTATGGTCTTATGGTCGATCTTGGTCGCTGCGCTGCCGGCTCGCGTGCCGCACGCCGCGGACCTTCCAGACGAGGCGAGATGGTCGTGTCGGAAGCAAAACGACTGGCCGCGGGCACTGTCCGGGCGGCATTGGGCATGGCGGGGGTCGCGTTCGGTCTCCTCGTGCTGGGCGGGTGCGAGAACTTCGCCTCGCGCGGGCTGAACGCCGAAGGGGTCACCTTCTTCGAGCAGGGCAACATTCAAGCGGCCCGGCGGGATTTCGAGTTGGCCGTCCACCAGGACCCCACGAGCCCCGACGGATACTACAATCTAGCGGCCACCTACCACAAACTGGGCGATCAACACGGCCAGGAGTCCGACTACCGCCGGGCCGAACACTACTATCATCTCTGCCTCAGCCGCGATGCCTACGGTGTCCATCGCGAGTGCTATCGCGGGCTGGCCTCGCTGCTGGCCGGGCAGGGCCGCAAGGACGAGGCATTTCGGCTGCTCCAGGCGTGGGGCGACCGGCGGCCTACCTCGGCCGAGCCGACCATCGAAATGGCACGCCTGCTCGAGGAGCACGGCAAGGAGAAGGAGGCCGAAGAGCAGCTCCTGGCCGCACTCTATCTCGAGCCCAACAACACCCGGGCTCGGGCCGCGCTGGGCCGTATATGCCAAGCACGCGGCGAGGATCGGCGGGCGCTGGCCAACTACCGCGATTCGCTCCAATACAACCAGAACCAGCCGGCCGTGCGCACTCAAATCGCTGCCCTGGAGGCGGGCCTCCAGCCCAATCGGCAGTTCATCAGCGG
>JABMRP010000225.1 GCA_013202535.1 Planctomycetota bacterium | reverse complement strand
GTCTCACGCTGCGACGAAAAGCTACATCTCGCGGAGCGAGATGGCTACTATACGCCGACGAGTTGGTGAAGTCGCTCCGGCACCCGACCAAACTGCCGACGAAACTCATCATACGTCGGCACCAGCCGGGTTTGTAGCTTCACGTCGTGGTGCAACGCGATGTCGGCCAGACGGTGTTCGAGAAACGGGTTGGCAAACCGCTCGAGCGTCGCCCGGGCGAATGCCTCCGCCCCGTCGGCGCGGCTTTCCAGCACCGGCACGATTTCCTCGAATAGTAGCGCCTCCAGCCAGGCCCGGATTTGCGAATCCTCGATCGCCGCGCGCACCGTTTGAAACCCGGCCGGCATTGCCCGGGCAACCAGAGCCGTGTGGGCGCCGTTGAGGATTCGCACCTTACGCAGATGATACGGCCCGAGGTCGTCGACGATTTGCACCGCCGGATGTTCGACCAGCCCCGGGACGGTGGGCTCGCCTTCGATCAGCCACAAGGCAAACGGTTCGGCCACGGCGAACAACGGATCGCCGGCCATCGGATCATCGGGCGAGGGGGCCGAGACGATGCGGTCGACCAGCGTGTTGTGCCAGCAGCACTGGCTGCGGATCCAATCGATCGTCTCCGGCGAAAACCGCCACGCCCGGGCTTGCTGGAGCACGAGTTTCAACAGCCGCTGGGCGTTGGCGTCCAAGAGTTCACAGGGCAGGATGACCAAAGGGGGTCGTCCCGCTTCGCATCGGGTTCGCAGCACGGCGGCCAATTTGGCGGGAAACGATCGCGGCGGCCCGTGCGAGGGCTCGTCTTCGTCTTCCAGGGCGTATCCCGCCTCGGTTGTGTTGGAAACGACGGCCCGTAGCGTCTCGGATCGGGCCGCGTCGAGCACTTGCGGCCAATCCGTCTGGGCCGCCAGCGCCCGGCCGATGCTCTCGACTCCGACGGTCCGGTCGATGCGCCGACGGTCGTGTAATCCGCGAATCGCCACGGTGTAGCAGCCGCCACGAGCGTTGACGGCCTCGGCCCGGGCGGTGCCCGTCGATTGCACCGCGACGACCCGGCCGCAGGGCCGCTCGGTGAGATTCGCTTCGTGGAAAAAGAGATCGGCAAAACAGCGGAGAAACTTGCCGGTGCCGAATTGGAGAACGGTTTCGGGCGGATCGTGCGACATGGAGTACCCGTATGGGAATTACTTGGCCAACTGCTTCATCGTCCAGACCATGTTGGCAGCCACGTTGCGCACCGTGTCCATGCCCTCGGAATCGTCCCGTACTTCGCCCTGCTTGGCGCCGAAGGCGACGTTCCAGTAAGTCGAACCGGGAACGATCATCTCGGCGATGAGGAACCAGTAGTTCAACTGGGCGAAGGTGAAGTTTTGTCCCGCCCGCCGGGCAACGACCACCGCCGCACCGACTTTGCGCCGCAGCAGCCCTTTGTGCTTTCGCGCGACGTACCCGACGCGATCCAACAGGGCCATGATCTGGGGCGTGGCGGAGCCGAAGTAGACGGGCGATCCGAGGAGGATGCCGTCGGCGGCGACGAACCGGTCGATCATCCCCTCGAAGGCCGGGTCCTGCTGGACGCAGCGGATTTCGTCCGATTTCATGCAGCCGGCGCAGGCCATGCAGGGTTTGATCGGGCGATCGGCCAGGGAGAGGAAATCGGTCTCGATTCCCTCGCCGCCGATCACTTCCAAGGCCGTGTGGACGAGGATGTCGGTATTACCGCCGGGCCGGGGGCTGCCCGAGACTCCGAGTACTCTCATGGTTGCGTATTCTCCATATTTGTGATTTTCAACGGGCGGTTTGCCGGCAGGGAAAAGCAGAAGGTCGATCCGTGCCCCAGCCCTTCGGACTCGATCCAGATTCGCCCCTCATGCACTTCCACAATGCGCTGGGCCAGGGCGAGCCCCACGCCGGTGCCTTCGGCCTCGCGATCGAGTTGACTGAACAGCTCGAACACGCGCTGGTGATCGCGGGGGTCGATTCCGATTCCGTTGTCGCGAACGTAGCAAACGGTTTCCGCGCCGGTCGCCCGGCAGCCGATTTCGATTCGCGGCCGCGGCTGATCGCCCATGTATTTCACCGCGTTGTCGATCAAGTTCTGAACGAGTTCGGTCAGCCGGAGGCGGTCGCCGAAAACAGCGGGCATGTCGGTGGCAACGTCGACGCACACGCCCCGCTGACGAACCTGCCCACTCACGGCCGCCAAGGCATCGCCCGCGAGTTCGTTCAAGGAGGTTTCGGTCGCTGAGCTGGTCGCGCGTCCGATGCGCGATAGTTCGAGCAGTTCCTTCAAGAGGCGTTCCATCCGCTCGGCGGCGTCGCAAATACGCTGGATGTCGTCCATTGTGGTCGACATATCCCCGTCGGCGATGCTCTTTCGCAGCAAGTTCGCGAATCCGTCGATGGTAATCAGCGGGCTTCTCAGGTCGTGGGAAACCGTGTAAGTAAACCGTTCCAACTCGGCGTTCTTGGCCTCCAACTGAGCGATCAGTTTTTCGCGTTCATCGTGGGTCGTCACGCGAAGATAGACGGCCAGTCCGCCTTCATGCGGAAAAACGCGGACTTCATACCCGTTGGCATAAGGGGCGGTGCCCAAATTAGACTCGAAGGCGATCTCGGCCCGTTGGCACAGCGCCTCGGTGAGACGCTGCTCGAAAAGGGTGCCTTTGCCCTGTGGAAACGCCTCGTCGAACATGTGCCGCCCGAGCACGTCTTCTCGCCGGCGCCGGAGCCGCGTTTCCGCAGCCTTATTGAAATAGACGACGCGCATGTTTTCGTCCAGGACGAGCAGCCCGTCGCTCATGGTCTCCAAAACCGTTTCCAGCCGGAGTCCGGTCGCGTGGCCCGTTGTGGTGAACCCGGCTGGAGGTGCGTCGCCGGCCTCCAACACCGCCATCTGGCACCGCAAGTCAGCCAACTCCTCCAAAAGCTTTTCACATGTCTGCTCGTGCTCGTCCATCGCGAGTTCCTTGATGACTCGACACTTGACTACCAGCGGGAGTATACCACAAATCAGCCGGGGTGAGTATGGTGGGGATCGCCCGGTCGGCTATGGGGAAAACACGATCGACGCTTGAACGGCGTAAGGGGCAACTGCAGCCGGAACTTGCCTCCGGCACGAGCACCAATCCGTCGGCCGAAATGATGTTGATCCAACAGCCGGGCCGCGAAACCGTGCTCAACGGACGACTCGCCCGACCGCCGGAATCCAGGGGATAGATTCGCGGCTGGCTGCCACGGCCGAACAGGTATTCCGCCGAGCCCGACAACGTGCCACAACCCCCACCGCCTCGGTCCAGAGTGAAGGGAAGTGGGCGACCGGTTTCTAGCTCAAATGCCGCGGGCCGCGAATAGACCACGTCGCCGACAATGACCGGGTGCTGGTCCTGCTCTCCGTGACTGCCACCGGCCGGTTTGTCGGTGCGAACATGATGATTGGCCCATTTCGGCCGGCCGTCGACCGCATGAAACGCCCAGAGATCGTAGCGAGGATGGCGGTCTTCGTCGGAGGCCCCCACCGCCAACACCGTGTCGCCCGCATGGTAGAGGTAAAGAACATGGCGCACTCGGGAAAGATCGAGCGGCTGCCGCCAGACAATCTTCCCGGAGCGCATGTCCAGCGCCACAAGGTCGGCGGAGCCTTCGGCCAAAAGGGCCGGAAGAGGGACGCGCCCGCTCGGCTCGGCCACGGCGAGCGGATTGCAGCTTTCGATAAAGAAGACGCGATCCGCACCGGCGGCCATCGCCGGATTGGCGATGACGCTGCCTTGCCGATGGCGATACGTCCAGCGATGCCGGCCCGTCCGCCGGTCGAGACAGAAGAGGTATCGGCTGACCACCGTGGGCACGTTGTCGTAGTGCGACTCGGCGGCGGCGATTGAGCGTTGATGTGCGTTGCGCGACGCACCGCGAATCTGGCCGCTTCCCAGCAGGCAGTCGCCCACCGAGGCAAGGTAGCCCCAGTCGTGCGCCGTTTCGTCGTCGATCGGTGGCAGTCGGAATAGTTGCTCGCGGCGCCCCGTGACCGCGTTCAACACCCAACAAGTATCCTCGACCGCCACGTAGACCCTCTGGCCGCCCAGCGCCACCTGGCCCGAATCTCGCAACACCACGACGCGCCGCGAGTTGGGGATTGTCACGTCCCAAAGCGGGGTGCCGTTCAGCGCGTCAACGGCCATCAGACGGTTGTCGCCGGGTACGATCAGTCGGCCGCCGGCGGCCAGCGGCGACATCGCCCGGTGGTGACGGTCGACCATCTGTCTCGGGCCCGGGCGACCGAACCATTGCAGCGACTTCGGGTCACCCAGCGGATCGTTACTACATGCCGAATTGCCCGGATCGGCGTACTGGTGGGTCCACTGGCCGGCATTTGGCGAGGGCTTTCCGCGGACGATGGCCCCTTTGTCCAGCACGGCGCATCCGTAGGGGTGTAACAACCGTGTCACCTCGTCCGCCGGAATTTGCTGGTCGGCCGAAAGCGTCGGCCCGCAGACGATCAGGTTGGCGAAGCGATCGGGAAACGGCAGCTTGTCGAGCGACCCTTGATGCACGACCACGCGCCGGCCGTAAGCGCCGGCGGCGTCGAGCATCTTCCGCGCGGTCTCCACGAGAACTGCGTCTTCTTCCACGCCGAGCACCTGCATTTCGGTGCGTCGGGCGATTTCCAGGGCCAAACGTCCGTCGCCACAACCGAGCATCAGGCAGTAGCCGCGTCGGAGTCCCGATTGCGAAACGATCTTCTCGGCCGCACCGCTTTCCGGCTCGACCGGCGCCGTATCGACCGGCACGATGGGCATCAGCTCCATCGACGCGTCGAACGTGTACCGGCGGCTTGTCCAAAGCGAAAGATCGCTGTCGGGATCGTGGGCCACGACGCGAAACGCATATTGCCGATCGGGTTCGAGGCCGTCCATGACGACGGCATGGTCGGTTGCCGGTTCGTCTTCGGCAACCGAGTCGAGCCACGCTTCTCCGGTCGGCGATGTCGACCCGAGCAAACCGAACTGGATCGTCGATCGGCAGGGCCGTTCGCTCTTCCACGAAATCACCACGCGCCCGGCGCCCGTGTGGCGAATGTGGGGATGGATACTTCGCTCGTCGGCCGGAGATTCGCGATCGGACGGGGCAACTTGAGTTGCGACGGGGTCGGCGGGTTCTTGAACCGGCGTGGCGGACGGCTCGTTGCTGCCCAGGGAAGCCTCGAAACAGTGAATCGCTCCCCGGTCGGTACTGACCAGAAGTCGCCCGTCGGCAAAGGCCAACCCGCAAGCACGCCCGGCGACTGTGCCCGTCCAAAGCAACCGCCCCCCGGCCATGTCGACTGCGGCCACTTCATTTTGGCCGCCCAGCAACAGCACGTCGCCTGCGGCGATCATCGCGTCGGCATGGCGGCAAGGTACTCGCCATCGCCAGCAAGCGTTCATTTCCGTGGCGATTTGGGCCAGTTCCTCGTTGTCGCCGGCCAACTGGCCACGTAGCGTCTCGATCACGTCGGCCAGCGTTTCCTTGAGCGGTGTTTCCTTGG
>JABMRP010000224.1 GCA_013202535.1 Planctomycetota bacterium | reverse complement strand
GCGACAGCTCGCCGGACAGCCCGACCTTTGAGGAAGACAACCGCATCGCCCGGCTGGCGCTTCGCTACATCCTCTGCAACCCGGCCATCACGGCCCCGATCCCGGGACTGATCTCGCCGCAGCAGGTTGACAACGTCGCCCTGTCCGTCATGGAGCGCCGCGAGTTGGACGTCGAGGAAAAGGCCGAACTGGACAAGGCCATGGACGACGCCTGGGCCAAGCTGCCCTTCCACTACCAGTGGCTGAAAGACTGGGAATACGTCTGATCCCGGACGTCAACGGTTGTGTGCCACTGCTTGCTTGCAAGCAGTGATGTCCGCTTTTTCGCTCCTCAAGGCATGACGCCACTCCCCCTGTGGGCATGGCCATGAGCGACTCCGACCCACCAAAAACGAAGCTCCGCTGGTATCAGTCAAGCTGACGAGGGGATCGGAACTTCGGCGCCGCGATGCGGATTTGCCCTTACACTGGGGCGACAGATTCCGGATTATCCAGGATTTTGATCCGAATAAAGACGCAGGCACTATCATCCTGCCGGGTGGTGCTGTCGTAAGAAAGGTCACCGCCAGCGAATAAAGACCCAGAGCGCTTGGAAAGGGGCTCATCGGGAGACCTGCGCCCAGCGCGCACCGTTCATTTCGACCCACGGGACGCTAACCGAGGGCTTGCATCCCGTAAGCGGCGTTACGATCGGGCTTGCTGGTAGGCCGAGGGGCCGATGAGGTCCGCGATCTGCGCTTCGTTGAGCACCTCTTCCGCTTCCAGCTTATCGGTCAGCATGTCGAGCTTGTCGCGATGTTTCTCGAGCAATTGGCGAGCCCGATCGGCGGCGTCGTGGAGGATGCGGGAGACCTCCTCGTCGATCACCTGGGCCGTGTGCTCGCTGAACTCGCGCGGTTCGGTCATCTCCTTGCCCAAGAACGGATGCTCCTCGCCCACCCGATAGGCGACCGGGCCCAGTCGCTCGCTCATACCCCAATGGGTCACCATGCGTCGGGCAAGTTGGGTGGCCTTTTTCAGGTCGTCCTCGGCGCCCGCGCTCAGCTCGCCGAAAACCAGCTTCTCGGCGGCTCGACCGCCCATGATGAACACCAGCCGCACGTTCAACTCGCCCTCGCTGATATTCATCCGATCTTCCTCGGGCAGCAACTGAGTAACGCCCAGCGCACGGCCGCGGGGGATGATCGTGACTTTATGCACGCGATCGCAGCCGGGCAACAGCCAGGCCAACAGGGCATGGCCCGACTCGTGGCAGGCGGTCATCTTCTTTTCCCGCCCGGTGAGCACCTCCTCGCGTTTGGCGCCCATGAGCACCTTATCGCGGGCGTGCTCGAAGTCGGCCATGTCGACCGCATCCTTGCCCTGGCGGGTCGCCCAGAGAGCCGCTTCGTTGACCAGATTCTGAATATCGGCACCGGTCAGCCCAACCGAACCGGCCGCCAGGCGATGGAGATCGACGTCGTCGGCCAGCGGGACATCGTGGCTGTGGACCTTAAAAATACCCTGGCGACCCTTGAGATTGGGCCGGTCGACCGTGATATGGCGATCAAACCTTCCGGGCCGTAGCAAGGCCGGATCGAGCACGTCGGGCCGGTTGGTGGCGGCGATGACGATGACCGATTCGGCCTGGGTGAAGCCGTCCATTTCGCTGAGGATTTGGTTGAGCGTCTGCTCGCGTTCATCGTTTCCGCCGCCAAGGCCGGCCCCTCGGTGACGTCCGACGGCGTCGATTTCGTCGATGAACAGAATCGACGGCGAATTCTCCTTGGCCGTGGAGAACATATCGCGAACTCGGCTTGCCCCCACGCCGACGAACATCTGGATGAACTCCGACCCGCTGATCGAGAAGAAGGGCACCTCGGCCTCGCCGGCGACCGCGCGGCCCAAAAGCGTCTTGCCCGTGCCGGGAGGCCCCATCAACAGCACCCCCTTGGGAACCCGGCCGCCCAGACGCTGGAATTTTTCGGGATCCTTGAGGAACTCAACGATTTCCTCCAACTCAAGCTTGACGCCCTCCAGGCCGGCCACGTTCTCGAACGTCGTCCGCGTCTCACCCAACTCGTAACGCCTGGCCGGGCTCTTGCTAAACCCCGAGAGCATGCCGCCACCCATGAATTGCTCCCGCGCGCGGCGGAACATGAACCACAGACCGACGAACAACGCGATGGTGACCGCCAAGTAGACAAACAGCAGCACGCCCGTCCCGTCGGAAGGCTCGGTCGCCTTGTACTCCTGGCCAATCTTCCGACGCAGCAGTTCGTCGAGTTTCTCGTTGACCAACGGATAGGGTGGCATAACGGTAGCGTACTTTTTCGGCGAATCGTCCGACTCCTCGTCTTCTTCGGTTCCCGAGAGGACGGCCGATTCTTCGAGTTCCCAGTAGATCAACGCGCCTCTGATCTCGACCTTGGCGATCTTGGTGTCCTCGGCGTCGAGTTCCGCGTAGAACTGTCCGTAGCTGATCTTCTCGCGACGCGAGTCGTCGCTGCGAAAGAACAGCAGCGAGAGCACGAACCCCACGACGAGGAGGATCCAGAGCGTCGAGGTGTTGATCCGCGGTCGGGGCGGTTTTGCCGGATCTGCCGGGCCCTGGTCCGGGGCGGACCGCGATGGGTCCGGACCCGGCGGCGATTTCTCCGGATCGGGAGTTTCCTCCGGATCGGGAGTTTCCTCCGGATCGGGAGTTTTCTCCGGATCGGGAGTTTCCCCGTGCTGATCGGGGGGTAGTTGCTCGGGGGGGGGATCCGTCGACATCCGTAGTTCCTTTTTCCTTACCGCGGGGCGGCAGGGCCGCCTTCCGTGCGAAGATACCGCGCCAGTGGCCCCACCGGGTGAGGGGGTTGTCAGTCATGCCTTCAGGCACACTGTAGTATTGTACCCCATCCCCGGACAGTTTTCGACGCATGGTTCGCCACGGCGGCGAGAAGCCCCGGATTTCTCGGGCGGATGAGCCTGCACCCACGGGCTCGGCCATGTCGTGGCAACCCTTGCTCGCGTCGTGGGCCTTTAGCATGAGCCCGTCGGCGCCGGCGGCGGTCGAAGCTTCGCTCATGGCGGCGACCATATCGGCTCGGCCCGTGCCATGGCTGGGGTCCACCATTATGGCCCAATCGACGTATGGCGGCGCGCCGCGTAGCGAGGCGATTCTCCATCACGGCAAGGCCGCCGGCCAGATCAGCCCACTTCGTCTCTTCTCATTTTCTGTGCGCACTCGAACATCGCGTCGAACAGCGGTGCGATCTCGCCCACCTCAATGCAAGAGAAAGCAACACGTATGTCCGGCCCTCCGGTGGCAATCACTCCGATACCGTACTCCTCCAAGAGCCGCAGCCGAAATGCCTCTGCTTCGAGACCGTTCAGCTTGACGCACATGAAGTAGCCGGAATTAAAAGGATAAGGTGTCCACGCGGCTGCGAATCGCTCTTGCG
>JABMRP010000223.1 GCA_013202535.1 Planctomycetota bacterium | reverse complement strand
CGTAGGGAACGACATTGAAGGCCAGAAAGACGATTTTGAACAGCCCCAGGAACGAGTAGATGACCACGTCGAAGGTTTCTCGGGAAATGGGAAACTATTTCGTCTTCTTTCCCCACCGCGCCTCCCAGAGGGCCGTCAACTCTTCCACGCGCTGGGGGTATTGCTTGGCAAGGTCCCGCGTCTCGGTGCGGTTTTCGGTGAGATTGTAGAGCGCCCAGGGCCCCTTTCCCTCGCGAACCACCTTGAAATCGCCCTGGATCACCGCGTGCGTACCGGCGTGATTGAAGTAGTAGACGTGCTCGTGCGGCTGCTTTCCGCCGCCGATCACCACGGCGAGGCTCAAGCTCTCGTGCGGTGTAATCGTCCGGCCGTCGAACTCCGTGGGATACTTCGCGGCGGCCAGTTCCATGCAGGTCGCCATCATGTCCACCACGTGGCCTCGCTGCGCGGTGATCGAACCCGGCTGGTGCTTCAGACCGGCCGGCCAATGCATGATCGCGGGCGTGCAAGATCCCCCCTCATGCACGTTCATTTTGTAACGGCGTAGCGGCGTGTTCTGAGCGTTTGCCCAATTGTGTCCGACGCTGCCGTAGGTCAACGGGCCGCCCATCGGGACGTCGAACACGTCGCCCACGGCGACCGTTTGGCCGGCGGCCTTCGCTTTGGCCAGGATGTTATTGGCCGTGTTGTAGCCGTTCCCGCCGAGATGCTCGGGACACGCGCCGTTGTCGTGGAAGTAAATGATCAGCGTGTTTTCGAGTTGCCCGGTGCGCTTCAACGCACCCACGATATTGCCGACGGCCTGGTCCATGTGATCGACCATGGCGGCGTAAATCGCCATATTGCGCACCCGCCACGGCTTATGATCGACGGTTTCCCACGGCTGAACGCGCGACTCCATGGGCGGCAACGGCCAGCGCTGCTTGTCGATGATCCCCATTTTGAGCATGCGCGCATAACGGTCGTTACGCAGCTTCTCCCATCCGTCGGCATAACGGGGAAGGTACTTCTGGATCGTCTCTTCCGGGGCATGCATGGGCCAGTGCGCGGCGGTGAACGCGACATATTGAAAGAACGGCTTTTCACTCTTGGCAAACGTCTCGATCTGCCTGACGGCCTCGGTGCCGATTTTGTCGGTATAGTAAAAGTCTTCGGAGTCGGGCTCGATCGGTTCCGTGTTGCGAGTCAGCGTATACGGATCCCAAAACGATCCGGCGCCGGTCATCGTTCCATAGAAGGTATCGAAGCCACGTTGTATCGGTCCGTCTTTCTCCGGATTCATGCCGAGGTGCCATTTACCGACCATGCCCGTCTGGTATCCGGCGGGCTTGAGGACCTCGGCGATGGTGACTTGACCGGCGCTAAGACCATTGCTGTAACGACCGCTCAAGAGCGTTGCTCGCGTCGGCCAGCACCGCGCGGTGTTGTGGAACGCGGTGAAGCGCAGTCCACCGGCGGCCAGCGCGTCGAGGTTCGGGGTCTCGATCTCGCCGCCGAAACACCCGAGGTCGGAAAAGCCCATGTCATCGGTCAGGATGATGAGGATGTTGGGCCTCTCCGCGGAGACGGCCGCAGGGCAAGCGACCACGGCAAGCAGCAATGCGAGCAAACAGACGCGGCGGCGATGGATCATGATTTCCTCCTGCATGGTTGGGCGGGCCGGTGTCCAATGCCCCATAGCATAACACGCGAACTCCCCAAGGGACAGCGGCAGGCTCGCGTAACGGCCGCCGTGCTTAATAGCCCGCGTGGATCAGATGCCGCTCATCGCTCGATCCGGTAAAGATGCGTCTTCGTGCGGACGATCAGCGCATCGTCGAGCACGGCCGGCGATGCCATGCAGCCGGCGCCCAACCGGTTCTCCCGGAGCAGCCGGAACTCCTCCGGATTGGCCTCGATCACCCGCGACGTGCCGTCGTCTTCCTCGAAGAAATAGATGCGGCCGTCGGCGTGGATCGGCGACGCGCTGTGGCGGCCTCCCATGCGATGCGTCCAGGTCGCCTTGCCGGTCTTGACGTCCAGGCAAGAAACGATTCCCTTGTCGTTGACCATGTAGAGGTGATCCTTGACGATCAACGGGGAGGGACGCGTTGGCGTCGCTTTCCCATAGGCCCAGGCGATGTGCGTCTTCGTCACGTCACCGGTCCCGTCCGGACGCACGGCCAACAGCCGGAGCCCGCCCTCGGTACTGATGAACACCAGGCCGTGACTATAGAGCGGCCGAGCGGCGGCGTTGTAGCCGCCGTGATAGACCGTCCACAGTTCGTCGCCGGTCGCCGGGTTGTAGGCGACGGTGGCGACGGCGGCCGGGCTGATGAGTTGCTTTCGCCCCCCGTGCTCAATCACCGTCGGCGTGCAGTAGGCCTTCTTCATGTCCCCGTTGTCGCTGCCGTAATCGATGGTGCGGTCCGTCTTCCATACCGTTTTGCCGGTCTGCTTGTCCAGGGCCACGACGTATTGCAGGTCAGCCCCGTCGAAATTGACGATCAGCAGGTTCCCAAAGAGGATCGGAGACGATCCCGGACCGCGGAAGTGATCGCAAAGCAAATCCTGCCGAGACCACAGGACCTTGCCCGTTGCCGTGTCGAGACAGGCCGTGCCGGCGCTGCCGAAATGGACCCACAGACGCCCCTCCTCGACGACGGGGGTTGGACTGGCATAGCTGTTGTAAGGGTAGCAGAACATCGGCTCGGCGATGCTGAAGACGGTCACGTCATGCACGATCTTGCCGCTTTGGGCATCCACGCCAATGGCAAACAGTTGCTTGCCGTCGGTGGTCGCCGACGTCATCCAGATCTGCTCGCCCCAAACCACGGGCGACGACCACGCCTTGCCGTGGATCGCCGTCTTCCAGGAGACGCCCTCGGTTTCGCTCCACTCCAGCGGCAGCAATTTGGACGTCGCCTGGCCGTCTCCGCCGGGACCGCGAAACTGGTTCCACGATTCGGCGCCGGGCAGCGAACCGGCAATCGATAGCAGGGCCACCAGAAGCGTTAACGAGCAAGTTCTCATCAAAAGCGTTCTCCGAAACGGGTTTCCGCGGTTTCTGGCGGGCACGGGGAAAACACCCGGAATAGGCGCCGCGGCACAACACCGACCCGTCACGATCCGCCCCTCTGTTTCGGTTTCTTGCCAACGCGGGCGGGCTTTTCTTCCCGTGAAACGTCGGGGACCCGTTTGTCGGCGAGGATGTCTTCCATCATCTTTCGGGCCGCGAGCCGAGATCCGTTTCCTTCAGGATACCGCGTCGACACCGGTGGTGCAAATCCGCGGGCTAAAGGCCGAATCGCAGGGGCGAAGCGGGGCACTCAATGCGTTTCCCCGACGAGTTGATCGGCGTCGGGGCGGGGCGCGTTGTTCTGGTTGTCCCAGTAGGGGGAAAGCCGGCGGAGATTGGCGACGATTCGGGGAAAGACGTCGATGATCTGGTCGACGTCGGCTTCGGTGTTGTAGCGGCTGAAGCTGAACCGCACCGAACCGTGAACGGCCGTGAAGGGGACGTTCAGCGCGCGGAGCACGTGCGACGGTTCGAGCGAGCCGCTGGTGCAGGCCGAGCCGCTGGAGGCGCAGATGCCGTGCTCGCTGAGCTGATAGAGCATCCCCTCGCCCTCGATGTAATGGCTGGAGATGTTCAGCGTATTGGGCAACCGGGGCGCTCCGCCTCCGTTGATCCGCACACAGGGGATGCGTTCCTCAAGGGTCTGCTGGAGCCGGTCACGCATCGACGCCAGTTGCGCCACTTCGTCTTCGTGGTTTGCCGCGGCCAACTCCAGCGCCTTGGCCAGTCCGATGATGTAGGGTACGTTTTCCGTTCCGCCTCGGCGGCCGCCTTCCTGATGCCCGCCGATCAAGAACGGTCGGCAGGGCGTACCGCGTTTGATATACAGCGCCCCGATCCCCTTGGGCGCGTGCAGTTTATGGCCGGAAAACGAGAGCAGGTCGACGTGCTGGAAGTTGCCCTGCAAGTCGATGGGCAGTTTGCCGACCGACTGGGTCGCGTCGGTATGAAAGATGATCGCCGGATCGGTCTCCTTGGTCAATCGGGCGAGTTGCTCAATGGGAAAGACGACGCCCGTCTCGTTGTTGGCGTGCATGACCGTTACCAGCAAGGTATCGGGGCGCAGCGCGCGAACGAACTCCCCGGCATCGAGATTCCCGTCGCTGTCCACGCCGAGGAAGGTCACGTCGTAACCGTTGCGTTGGAGATCCTTGCAGACCTCCAAGACGGCCGGATGCTCCACGGCGGTGGTGATCACGTGGCGACGGGCCGGATTGGCCTTGGCCACGCCGAAGATGGCCGCGTTGTTGCTTTCGGTGGCGCAGGAGGTGAAGAGGATCTGCTTCGGCTCGTCGAGCGAGAAGAAGCCGGCGATCTGCTCGCGGGCGGCGTTGATGGCTTCGGCCGTGCGACGTGCCGGCTCGTACATCGAACTGGGGTTGAAATACTCGTCGGTCAAAAAGGGCCGCATCGCTTCGCAGACTTCGGGCGCGACGGGGGTCGTGGCGTTGTTATCGGCATAGATGACGCTCATGCGCGTGGCGTCTCCTTTCAGATTTGAATGACCCGAATCCGCTCGTCCACCCGATCCTTCAACGTGCGTTCGACCAGCATTTTTAGCGTTTTGCCGGCTCCGGCGCATCCCTCGCAAGAGCCGCCGAGACGGCAATAGATGAGCGTATCCTTGATGTCGACGATCTCCATGTCGCCGCCGTCCCTTTGCAGCATCGGACGGACGTTTTCCTCGATGGCCCTTTCGACCTGCTTCCCGAATTGATACGGCGAGAGGGCCGAACGCTGCTGTGTGTCAGTCTGCGATCGTGGTTGCGATTCGGTGCCCGGCACGTCGACCTGGTGCAATATCTTCAGTTCGGCACCGTTTCCGTCCCGGCCGCGGACTTCATCGAGCAGATCCTGGAGCCCGCCGGGGGTGTGGTGGCAAGACATGCACGCGCCGCCGGCTTTGATCGCGTTGGTAATGTCGGGAATCGACCGCAGATCAAGTTCCTTGATCTTCCGCTTGATATAGGTTTCGCTCAAGGAAAAGCACTTGCAGACCAGCCGGCCTTCTTCCTGCTCCTCGGCGCTGACGTCGAGCCCCAACAGAGACACATCGACGCCCCGCCGCTTGGCCCAATTGAACACGGCCGCCTCCAACGCTTCGGCTCCCATGACCGAGCAGTGGATCTTCTGTTCAGGCAGCCCATCGAGGTAATCGACGATGTCTTCGTTGCGGATCTCCAGGGCACCGATCGGTGTGTGATGGCCCTGCTCGATCAACGCGCAAAGGGCTTCCGAAGCGGCAATCGCCGAAGTACACCCAAAGGTCAGGTATCGGGCCGTCGTGATGACGTCCTTGGTGGGATCTTCCGGATGTCGCTTCACGCGAAACGTGAATCGCAGGGCGTCGCCGCAGGAGATCGATCCGTGTTCCCCCAACCCATCGGGGTCCTCAATCTCCCCCATGTGGGTCCCCGGCTTGCCGTGAACCGCGTCCATGAAGAGTTGTTTGGTCTTTTCGCTGTATTCCCACGCCATCTCGAATCTCCGTGTCGTCGAACCGGTCCGGGGGGGCCACTGGGCGACCGTCTGGAATTGCCCCCTGTATTAACCATATCCGCAACTCGCCCGGATTCAAGTCCTCCGGCGTCGATACGGCGCCCAGCGGCGGGGTTGGCGGCCGGAAGAGGGCGAGAAAGTCGACACGACACGCGCGGCGGTCGCGGGCGGGCGGAAGGAAGAAAGGAAGGAAGATTGCAAATTGGCCATTGGTTATTGCAAATTGCAAATTTAGAGGTCGGGATCGGTGCGATAACTGATCCGGCCTCATAACTTTCCCAATTTGCAATTTACAATGACCAATGGCCAATTTGCAATCTTCTCGTTCGCTACGAACGGTCCTCCGCAAATAGGGCGCGGTCCGGAGACCGGCGCCCAGCCAGCGATTCGGCAAGGGCGGGCAAGCCGCCCATGGCACCCGAGACGCTCTACCCCGCGATCCCCTTTTGCATCTTCCAGGCTTTGATGTAGTCGTCGCTGTAGAGGTGTTTCTCCATCAGGACTTCGGCCGAGACGGCCGCCTCGACCAGATCCTTGTCGGCGGCGTCCATGATCGCCGCATCGAGACCGGCGGATATGGCCATCACCAGATACGTCCGGTTCAGCAGGTTCCGGAACAGGCACTGCTGGCTGACGTTGGACAGCCCGAGAATGAAATGCGGCGGCGGGTCGCTGAGCATGGACAGTTGGCGGATGGCCTCCAGCACGTTCATGGGCTGCTTCTGCGCGACGTTGACCGGGAGGATGATGGGGTCGAGGTAGATATCCTCGGGCATGATCCCCGCTTCCATGGCGGCCATGAAGAAGGTCGCTCCGCACTCGACCCGTTTTTCCACATTGCCCGGCACGCCTTCCTGGTCCATGGTCAGGCCGATGATGGCGGATCCGGTTTCGGCGGCCACCGGAATCAGTTGCTCCATGTTCTCCGGCGCCGCGGTACTGGAGTTGATAACCAACCGCGTGTTGGGCAGGGCTTCCTTTACCCGGCGGACGGCCTCGGCCAACATCTTGGGCTTGGCACTGTCCAGCGAGATCGGCAGATCGGTCGCCTCGGCCACCGTCTGGGCCAGCCAGACAAAGTTTTCGACCGGGTCGCCCTTGGTCGGGCCGAGGTTGATGTCCATGATGTCGGCGCCGCCGGCCACCTGCTCCTTGGTAAGCGCCAGAACGGCCGCCTTTTCCTTTTCGTTGATCGCGCTACGCACGTCGCGATACATGCCATTAATCCGCTCGCTGAAGATATGCATGTTTTTCCTCCGGTGAATGTTTCCTTGACTGAGAGCCTTTTAGTCTATGTGGTGAGATTCTCTTGAACGGAGAGCCTTTTAGTCTATGTGGTGAGATTCTCTTGAACGGAGAGCCTTTTAGTCTATGTGGTGAGATTCTCTTGAACGGAGAGCCGTTTAGCCCATGAGTTCCTTGATCGTGTTGCGAACCGCTGCCATGGCCGCGGGATGGCGCATGATGAGAATGTCGGCACCGCCCTGGAGCAGATCTCCGGCGGTCACCGCCTCCCACGCGGGACCTCGCTGCGCGGCCGCTCCCCAGGCCTCGGCCATCTCGTCTCCCGATCGGGCTTCCTTCGCCCGCCAGCATTCGTGGCCGATGTCGAGGATCACCGGCGGGGCCATCAGCTTGTCGCCCGAAAGCGCGGCCAGACGGCCCCGTTCGAGGATCGAGTAGATGTACTCCATGCCGTATCCCAGCGATGCCGTGGTGGGATAGATCACGATGTCCGTCAGGGGGTAGCCCATGTCGCTGATCAGAATGTTCACCTGCTTGGACTTGTTGATATCGCACGGTGCCAGCG
>JABMRP010000033.1 GCA_013202535.1 Planctomycetota bacterium | reverse complement strand
TACCGGCAAACATCCCGGCAAAGCCTTCCCGATCGGGCAACGCCGGCAAAGCGGGCCAATCGAGCCAGGACGTTTCGGTCGCCGGCTCGGCGGGTGTTTCGGTCGCCGGCTCGCCCGCCACGGCAAGACCGGCGACGAGCAATGTCCAGACAGCACACGTAAGTCGCGTGTTCATCGATCGCTTCTTTCGTTGTCGTACGGAAAGCACCTCTGCTTTGGGGGTTTAGGATACTCGACCGCGATGCCCAGCGGAATCCTCCGAGAGGTTCCCGGGGCAAAACTCGCACCGTCTGGAAATGGATGCGCACGCCAGCAGCCGGCGGGAGAAGGGAATCGTGCAGTCGTTATCGCTGGGCCAACTGCTGTTGGGCCATTTCCAGGGCCGCTCTGAGTACCGCGTCGTCGGCCACCGCGACGGGCGACCCGTCGACCGGTTTGGCCGCCTGCCGGACGATGACGTCGGGTTCGACTCCGACGCGACTGTAGGCCCGCCCGTTGGGGGAGTAGAAACGGGCCGTGGTGAGCCGGAGCCCGGCCTCGAAGCGTCCCAGGGGAAAGATCCCTTGGACCGACCCCTTGCCGTAGCTGCGCTGGCCGACGATCGTGCCGCGGCGATGATCGCGAATTGCCCCGGCGAAGATCTCCGCCGCGCTGGCGCTGTCGCCGTCGATCAACACGATCAGAGGCACGCGCCACGTGCCGTTGGCATGGGCCGAGTAGGTGAAGTCCTCTCGGGCGCTTCGCCCACGGGTGGAAACGATCGTGCCTTGGTCGACAAACTTGTCGGCCACGTCGACCGAGGTGACCAGCAGGCCGCCGGGGTTGCCTCGCAAATCGATAATCAGGCTTCGCATGCCGGCACGGTAAAGCTCCCACAGGGCCGCGTCGAGATCGCGGCAGGTGGTCTTCTGGAAACACGTCAGGCGGAGGTAGGCCACGCCGCTGCCGGCGTCGACGATCCGAGCCTTGTCGACGCTGGGCACCTCGACGTGTTGACGACGGATGCTCAAGGTCCTGGGTTGCCCACCCGGCGTCATTGTCGTCACCTCGACGATGGTTCCCTCCTTGCCTTGCAGCAGATTGGCGGCCCGATCCAAGGAAAGCTCCCGCGTCGATTGTCCGTCGACCGCCAAGACGTGGTCGCCGTTGTGCAATCCGCCTGCGGAGGCGGGACTGTTGGGAATCACCCGGACGATCACCAGGGAGCCCTGTTCCATCTTCAACTCGATTCCCAAGCCGACGAAATTACCTTCGATCTGCGCATAGATTTCGGTAAGTTGGGCGGGGGTGAGATAGGTGGAGTAATGATCCAGCGCCGCGGCCGCTCCGCAGGTGTACTCCAGGACGACCGCGCCGGCCGACAGCCCGAGCTGCGCGGCGGCCAGATCGGCGGCCGCGGAAACCGCCTCCCGTGCGTCCTGGCGCGAACGGAGGGTCCGCGAGGCGAGCATCGAACGCAGCGTGAGACGAAACGCTTCCAGCCGGTCGGCCCCAACGCCGGGCAGGTTTGACGCCAGGAAAGCACGCTCCGAGAGGGCCACTTCCAGGCAATCGGTCCCCCGGTCGACCAGCGACCGCCAATGGGGCGTTTCGACGTAGTGCGTTTCGATCTTCTGCAGGACGCTCTCGTACGCCGTCAGGGCATCGTCCAGCGACAACCGGCCAATGATGCCGACGAAACTATCGTCGGCGTAGCGTCGTGTCAGGTTGTAGTGGAGGCGAGACGTGTTGAAGTGTTGTTCCAAGCCCGGATCGCGAGGAAATCGGCGCAACGCCTTCTCGTAATGCGAAACCGCCTCACCCCACTGGCCGGCGGACTCCAATTGCAGACCGCGATCCAGCCATTGCGTCATTTCGGCCGGCGGGCCGGGAATGGCGATCCGCCGCTGCGCGGAAGCCGGCGCGCAGAGAACCAGAACCAGAACGGCCGGCAACGCCAGCCAAGCCGTCTTGCGGCAGAAAGAGACCCTAAGTCGCATAGTCGTGGCTCGTGGTGGTGATCGTCGGGTGAGGCAGTAATCGTCGGGCGGGGCACTAATCGTCGGGCGGTGCTGGTGGGATGGCAGCGCAAATCGTCGTCGGTGGCAGCGCCCGGCGGAGGGAGCGGCGGGTGGTCGTCACCCGGCGAGGCTCCCGGTCGTCAGACGTCATTCGGCAGGCAACTCATCCACCATCGCGAACCAACAGACCGGGTCTGCATGGTTCGCCGCGGCAGCGGCATAAAACACGTTTCGGGCGTCGTGGAAAAACGAATCAGGATTCTTCCCGGGACATTTGCCACGACCCGCAAGGGTCACCTACCCCCGCGCGCTTTATGCCGGCCACGTACCGCCGTGCGACAAGAAAGTGTTGCGCCGATCGCACCAGATGGCACGCTCGCGCGGCCTCGACGGGTAGTAACACCCCGGACGTTGTAACCGGCGCCATCGGAACGATCGGTACGACCGACGCGGAACGAGCGGGGCCAGATCGGTGCGGGGGGAAGAGAGAGGAGCGAAGATGGAAGGGCCCGCTATGGGCCTGTCGGCCGGTGGCTCTCCGCGAAGTCCTGTCCATCCACACTGATCGCGACATACTCGTCCCATATCCAGTCGATGGTCGCCATATCCACCTCGCCATCGAGCCGCTCCTCCAGTTCGTCGGCAAACCGGTGGTATCGTGGCATGTCCTGGATGTACTCAGGCAACGCCAAGCCGCAGCCAACCGCCTCGTGGGCCCACCAGACGGAATCGTCCCACTTGGCCGGGGTAACCCCCGCCGGACTGCGATTGGAAAGGCGATCGACCGATGTCTCGATCCGCTTATGCGTGCTGACAAACCGATGATGTGGCACAATAATGCCCCGATATGCGGAAAGCAAGATGCTGATCAGCGCGACCACGGTCAGCAACCCGCGGAGGCTGAACTGTGCCCGAGGCGGTGCATTGTTCGGCTTCGCCAAACGCTTGCGAGATGGGTCGACAAATGCCAAGAACTCAATGAACGTCGCCACGAATACACCCACGACCAAGCACCCGTACGCCCTGCCATCTCTCAGTTCTCTAACCACCGAGCCCCGCGACATAATCGCAATGAACAGGATGGCAGCACTGGCGAACCCCACCAGCGCTCCGAACCACGCCACGGCATGTCGCGCCCCCAAACGCCGCCCCAGCCACGACCCGCCAAACCGGCCGGCCACCGCCGCCGCAATCACGATAATATAGCCCAGCAGCACGAGAGCTTCCTTCATGGATCGTTCCTCTCAACGCAAAAGGTCGGTGCCACAGGGAGCGAAAGGGTGAGTAGGAAAGGAGATCGAAGATCCTGCTATGGGCCTGTCGGCCGATAATCGTCCGAGTATCTTTGCCCGTTCACGGCAATCTCGACATACTCTTCCCACATCCAGTCGATGGTCGCCATATCCACGTCGCCCTTGAGCCGCTCCTCCAGTTCGTCGGCGAACCGGTGGTATCGCGGCATGTCCTGGACGCACCCGGGCAAGTACAGGTTGATGCAAACGGCGTTGTGGGTTCGGCCGACAACATCGTCCCACTTGGCTGGCGGAACCCCCGCCGGACAGCGCAGGGACAGACGCTCGACCGATGTCTCG
>JABMRP010000222.1 GCA_013202535.1 Planctomycetota bacterium | reverse complement strand
GGCACGATCCTCGTGCGCGGCGCTTCGCAAAACGGCTTCGCCCTGATCCTCACCGGCGGGAAACCGCGGATGCTCGTTCGGGTCAAGGGCGCGAACAGCGAGGCGATTGCCGACAAACCGATCGGCGGCGATTGGACGCATCTGGCCGGCGTGCTGCACGACGACGGGCGGATGATCGTTTACGTCGACGGCCGCGTGGCCGGAGAAACGAAGAACGTTTCCTTGCTGCCCGCCGAGCCGATGATTCCCATGAAAGTCGGCTACGACGACATCAACCAACTTCTGCCCAAGCCGCTGGTGCCCTTTGCCGGCGCGATGGACGAGGTGATGCTCTTCCACCGGGCACTCGCGCCCGAGGAAATCGGGCGCCTGGCGCAAGCCGACGCGAAACTCACCGAGGAAGACCGGCAGGGGCAAGTCCTTCACTTGGCTTTCGCCGGCGGCAAGCCGCGCGACCGCTCGGGATGCAACCATCACGGCCGGGCGAGTCTACCGAAGATCGCGACGGTGGACGGTCCCGTCGGCGAGGCCGTCGTATTCACGCAACCGAAGAAGATCGTTGCCCCCAACCGCAGCGCGCCGAAATCGGGCGTACACTATCTCTGGACGCGCGACATTCCGTTATCGGTTCGCGCGATGGCCCTGGCCGACGACACGCTGTTGATCGCCGGCCCGGTCGACTCGATCGACGAGGACGCCGCCTTCCAGAGCTTTTTGGAAGAAGCCACCCAAAAGCAACTCGCCGCATGGGACGCCGCCATCAAAGGCCAAAGCGGCGCCACATTCCAAGCGGTCGCCGCCGCCACCGGCGAAACCCTAGCCGAATACCACCTCGACTCGCCCCCCGTGTTCGACGGCCTCATCGCCGCCGACAGCCAAGTCTTCATCGCCACCATGGACGGCCGAATCCTCGCTTTCGCGAAAGAGTAGCAGGCACACTCCGTGTGCCGTCCGCTGGCCACAAGGTCCCTTCTCCCTGGAGGGAGAGGGTTAGGAAGAGGGCGGTTTGCACCGGAGTAGGCTCGCGAATGGTGGCCAACATGCCGCCCCTTGGCACTCGTTTCCATCTATCCACACTTTTTCAACGGGCGGTCTTATCCGTTTTCACCACCCACTCATCCCCGCGCAGCGGGTCCAAACTCCTTATTGTCTTCACAAAGGACACGAAGACCACGAAGGACTGCCACAGGAAATTCTTCGTGTCCTTCCTGCCTTCGTGGTCAATCCACACTCGCCGTGAACCACTCCCGTTTCAACCTATAATACCTATGCTCCAACCCCTTGGGGCGAGAAAAGGGGGCATCTTGATTTCCCCTTCTTATCGTTATGCCGCACCTTTCCTACACCCTCCGCGTGCCCTGCGTCTCTGCGTGAAGAAATGCCAAGATCTCACGCAGAGGCGCGGAGCACGCGGAGAAGGCTTTGGACAGGAAAAGTGAAGAGAGAAAAGGATAAGGACAGGCATCATTGACCGCTCCCTCATGTTATGCCTGTCCTTTTACCCCTCACTCCCGCGACGTGGGTCCAAACGCCTTCTCTTCACCACCAAGGACACGAAGACCACGAAGGACTACCGCGGGAAATTCTTCGTGTCCTTCCTGCCTTCGTGGTCAATCCACACTCGCCGTGTACCACTCCCGCTTCAACCTATAGTACCGATGCTCCAACCCCTTGAACACGAAGTTCGTCTCGTACCGAAACCCGAGCTTCTCCATCACGCGCTGCGAAGCCCGATTCCCGGGCAGGGTCCACGACCCGACGCCGGGTAGCCCCAACCGGTCGAATCCAATGGTCAACATACCGGCGGCCGGTTTGCCATGGGTCGAGGATGTCGTGTATTTGGTCACCCCTTGGAATGGCGGCACCGTTACTTCCTCTGGAAAAACTTCCCGAGTAGGCTGAGCGAAAAGCTTCTCCGGTCGGCTCAGTACTGACTCGCGTCGACGACCTCGCCTTTGGATATCGTGCTCAGCGCCCGATAGACGTCCGTGGGGATCGATTCGCTGAGGAAGCGGACCGAGGCGTCGCCGAAACAGAATTGGGCGCCGCCGGAATGGAAACTGCGGAACCCGCGCATGTCCCACCAGGTCGACGGAGCCGGCGGGTCGGGCATGTAGTTCAGCGGCGCGTAGGTGCTGCTCGTATCGCCGTTGGAAAAGAACCAGGCCGTGTGCCAGTTGTACTTGGGCAGATCCTCGCCGATCATCAGCGTGTTGCTCGTGCCGTCGCGAATCTGCTCGATCCGCCGGGGCCACTGGTAGCTGTTGCGCCAGAACAGCCCGTTGCATTCGTACTGGCCGTCGTTGCAGTAGGGGTCCCCGCCGAACGAACTGACCGAGGCCATCATGTTGTCGCCCATCACGCCCTTGTAGTTGGTCACCGCCACCTCGGTTCCCTTCCACTGATACTGTTCGGTGATCAGCGTCATGGCGTCGGGATCGGAGGGACACTTGAGCACCGTCACGTGGGTCTTGAGCAGTTCGCGCTTGCTGGGGTCGCGCATGCCCATGCCCTGGGAACAGTCGCCGTTGAAGTTGAACTGGTCGAACAGGGCCTGCTGCTCGAGCTGCGGGAGGATGCTGACGATCCATCCTTTGCCGTTTTCCTGGACCGACGGATGGGGGCCCTTGCGAGCGTTTCCGTTGTAGTCGATCCCCACGGGAATCACGCCCCAGGCGCTGGCGTAATTATGCACGCCCAGCCCCAGTTGCTTCAGCTTGTTGCTGCATTGCATTCGCCGCGCGGCCGCCCGAACCGCCTGCACGGCCGGCAGCAACAGCCCGATCAGAATGCCGATGATGGCGATCACCACCAGCAGTTCGACCAGCGTGAAGCCGCGCGATCTTGTCGCGGCGGAGCGTGTGGCGATCCGCTTCGGCGAGCCGCTTTCGATGGGTGGCCGCATGAGACACTTCCCTCGCTGGGTGATCGTCCGGGCGAGCGACGGCAAGATACCACTATGTATATCCTTCCACAATCCCCTCGGGGGGTCAAGGAGATTAGGAGCTGCGCCAGTCCCACCGTGGGGGTATTTTTCGGCTTCTTGACCGCGAGGGGCCTTCCGGCGATACTTTTGGGGAGACCTTTTCGGCTCATCCCAGAACTGAGTAGCCGAGGGTTTGAGAGGAGGTTCATCCGTCTGAAACAGGAAACAAAGGGGGATAAACCCAGAAGTTTGGGGGTCAGCGCGCACTTAGTAACGTTCGAGAGATTAGCGAGTATTAGGGTCAGGCCGGGATTAGAGATTAAGGTTTTTACGTCAGTTAATCGCCGCCTTAATCCCGGCCTGACCTTGCGCCACGAAAGCTTGGAAGAGGAGGATAACGAACATGACGTGAGTTTGAAACCTT
>JABMRP010000221.1 GCA_013202535.1 Planctomycetota bacterium | reverse complement strand
TCCACGCCCCGGCGATCGCTTCGAGCACCCCCAGGAAACCGGGCTGACCGGGTACCGACGATCGGGCCGGCCAATAGGTTCCTCCGAAGAAGGGTTTGCCCTCGGGCGTCAGGAAGACCGACAGCGGCCAACCGCCACGGCCGACCATCACTTGCACCGCCTCCATATAGATATGGTCCAAGTCGGGCCGTTCCTCGCGATCGACCTTGACGGCGACGAAATGCTCGTTCATGAAAGCGGCGATCTGCTCATCGCGGAAGCTCTCGTGCTCCATCACGTGGCACCAATGGCAGGCGGAGTAGCCGATGGAAAGAAAAATCGGCTTCTTCCCCAATCGGGCCGCCTCCAGCGCTTCCGCTCCCCAAGGATGCCAATCGACCGGGTTGTCGGCATGTTGCAGCAGATACGGACTGGACTCGTCTCGTAAGTGATTCGTCATCTGATGCGGCAACCCGGGGACCGACGTGGCAGAAAGCGACTTCGCAGGCGGCTCCTCGCCGTCCGGTGTAATCTTAGCCGGGATCGCCCGCGGGACCATCGCCGAGCCAAGACAATCGTACGGCGACGGTAGTCTGTCACAGGTAAAGTGACGGGTCGTGTGCCACGGCGCTGCTTGCAAGCAGTGCCGGAGAGTCGAGCTTAGGAACCCGGCAGACACACACTGCTTGCAAGCAAGCAGTGGCACACGGGGAGACACTTTGGCCGACGGCACTATTGAAACGTCTGCTCGGCCCCGGGAAAAGTGCCCTGGCGCACCGCGTCGCGGTATTCGGTCACCGCATCGCCGATGGTGGTTCGCACGTCGGCAAATTTGCGCACGTGTCGCGGCGGACGCCCGGGAGTGAGTCCGATCATGTCGTTGACGACCAGAATCTGCCCGTCGCAGCCGACACCCGCTCCGATGCCGATCGTGGGGATCTGCAAGGTTTCGGTGATTCGGCAGGCGATTTCCTCGGGGATGCACTCCAAGACGATGGCGAACGCGCCGGCTTGCTGGGCCGATTCGGCGTCGGCCATAAGCTGCTCCGTGTCGCGCTGGACCTGATAACCACCCAATTGGAGCACGTTTTGCGGCCGCAACCCACAGTGGGCCATCACCGGAATGCCCGCCGATACCAGCGCGGCGATGGTGCCCGCCTGCTCGACGCCCCCCTCCAGCTTGACGGCCCCACACCCGGTCCGCTTCAACACCTTGGCACCCGCGGCGATCGCCTTGTTTTGGCCGCAGTGGAAGCTCCCGAACGGCATGTCGACCACGACCAGGGCATGGCGCACCGCCCGGGCGACCATCCGCCCGTGGTAGATCATCTCCCCGAGCGTGACGGGCAGCGTATTGGCTCGCCCCTGGACGACCATTCCCAGGCTGTCGCCGACCAGAATCCCCTCAATGCCCGTGGTATCGAGCAGGGCGGCCATCGTGGCATCGTAGGCCGTCAACATGCTGATTTTTTCGCCGGAAGCCTTGAGGGCGGCGAACTGCGGAACGGTGATCTGCTTGCTCTGGGAAGCCATTGGATTAGGCGCCTTGTGGCCAAGAAGAGGGGGTATTGTGAAACCAGACAAACGGAGAGCCGGCCTCCAACGTACCTCATTCTACGGCCCAATGCCCCCGGGCAAAAGGGGGCGTTTTCCCGAGAAGATCTTCTCAAACGGCTTGCCAACGGGTATCCTCCAGTATGAGTGAAACCGCGCTGACCCCGGAAACCCAGGGAGGTCAAGACCCATGTCGATTCGGAATTTCGCCATACCCGGCGCCCTGATCGCCGCGATGTTATCAGCCGCCGCCAGTGAGTTGCGAGCCCAACCGCGCCCGGCCCCACAACGCATCAGCGCCAAGGGCACGGTCAAAGAGGTGTACCCAAGATTGGGGATCGTCATGACCACGGCCACGCAGCAGACGTGGCAGATCGCGATTCCCCAAACGGCCAACGTGAAAGTGACGGGCACGGCCGAAGAAAACTTCCTCAAGCCGGGGATGTTCATCCAGTTCAACGGAGAAGTGGACAAACGGGGCAATTACGTGCTTGGCAAAGTCGGCCAACTTCTGATCTTCAACCCCTCGCGCGAGCGCATGCCCGGCATGTTTGGTGCCGACCCCACTCTCGGTGGCGGCGGCCAAGCCGGCGGCGGTCTTGGCGCGGGAGCGCCCATGTTCGGGCCCGCGCCCGGGGCGGAGAAACCGGGCGGACCCGCCAACAAGGGCATGGGAATGGCGCTACTCGGCGGCCAAATCTCCACGCTCAAGGGAAAGAGGATGACCGTGGCGGTCCCCAACGTCAACGCCCGGCTTCGCGTCGAACTGGCCGACGAAGTGAAGATCGGCGTGGAAGTGACCGACTTTTCGGTGGCCCAGGAAGGCGACAAGATTCAGATTTCGGGAACCATGATACAGGAATCAACCACCCTACCAAACGGCACCGAGGTGCCCGGCCGTGGAACGGCTCGGGATGTGACCATCGAGATGGCCAAACCGCTGGTCGATCCGAAAAAGAAACCCCGAATCGTCCCGCCCCCGCGCACCCGACCGGCCCGACCCACCAAGCCGGCCAAACCAGACGAGAAACCCGAGGGGTTCGAGGTGGCCGAACCGAAATAAAAGGTCCGGTCCGCTTGGGCTACCCTGGTTGCCCATCTTTACTGGCTGAAAACCGTTCACGGCGTTGCCTCTTAGGGAGGTGGTTGCCCAGGGGGTCGGTCCCCAGTATAATGCCGGGTTCTAAACGTGACTATGTGGTTAAGTAGTCGTTGCAATGTCGAAGCAGGGCCCGCCAGGGGGTTGGCCAGTTCTACCTCAAAGGAGTTGTTGCTGTGGCAATTCGCGTTGGTGTCAATGGTTTCGGCCGAATCGGCCGGTTGGTATTCCGCGGCTTGATGGCCAGGCCGGACGTTTTCGAAGTGGTGGGAATCAATGACCTCACCAGCAACCAGATGCTGGCCACCCTGTTGAAATACGACAGCGTCCACGGCCGCTATCCGGACGCGGTGGGATTCGACGACGAAAATCTGATCGTCGGCGGCAAGAAGATCAAGGCCATGGCCGTTCGCAACCCGACCGAACTGCCTTGGGGCGAGCTCGGCGCGCAGGTCGTGCTGGAGAGCACGGGCGTGTTTCGCGCTCCGTCGACCGCCGACAAGCCCGGCTACGACGCCCACCTGAAAGCGGGCGCGAAGAAGGTCGTCATCAGCGCTCCGGCCAAGGGCCCGGACCTGGTCACGTGCGTCTTGGGCGTCAACGACCACATCCTCAAGCCCGCGCATACGTGCATCTCCAACGCAAGCTGCACGACCAACTGCCTGGCACCCATGGCAAAGGTCATCCAGGACCAGTTCGGAATCGTCCGCGGGTTGATGACTACCATCC
>JABMRP010000220.1 GCA_013202535.1 Planctomycetota bacterium | reverse complement strand
GTCTTGCACACTGCACGATCCATGGAAAAGTGGCGGGAGCGACAGACGGACATCTAACAAGGCGCTCAACCGGAGCGGCGGTTGGGCGCGTGTTTTGAGATTGAAAGTCGCTGGCCGCCGCCCGGTTAGCTCAGACGTTATACGGCTGAATGGAACAACACAGACCTAACGACCAACACTGCCCAACTTGCGGTGCTGCCATCGTTTACTGGCTGCCCACTGGCATGACGGTCGCTGATTGCTTCACGAAGATCCGCGCGATCACGAGCTTCCCACAGGCGTTTGACGTTAACAAGCCGCAGCACCCCGGGCGGTATTGTGCTGGTGGGTGCGGTGGCGAATTCTTCAACTTCGGTAACGATGAACTTTGGGCAAAGCTGGAAGCCGATAGACAGCAGCGAGAGACTGCCTCGATCGTTGTCCAAACTACCGCTCCACGCAAAACCCGTCTTGCTGACTACAAGATCTATCTTGATCGCAACATTCGGCGTACCGCTCCCGGCGACACTGCCCCGCCAAACTCGGAATACATTGAACTTGAACCTGGTGACCACACAATCGTTGTGCGTGATTACGACCACCTTGCCCCCGATCGACGCGAATCGAATACGATACACTTCACGATAGCAGACTCGCAACAAATGCGATTCGTGTTTTCCGACGTGCATCACAAGCTAACGCTCGAAGACGGCGGATAACCATTGCATGCACCGAGGTCGGGCTTGCGCGGTCTTACAGATGGACAATCAACTTTCCCGACTCGGTGATGCGGGTCGTTATCTCGCTTCCGGCGGCCTTCCCTCGCTTCGACTCGAACCCGATTACTTCCACACGAGTAGCGCAACGGTCGGTCCCGGGCACGCCAGAATCGGAGTTCAGCAGAGCTCTACGTTTCCCACTGGCGCTGCTGGTCCAGCAAGCTCAACTGGCGCTCGATCCAGCCGACGGCGCGACCGAGGGTCGGAAAGTGCAGGGCCACGGCAATGATCAGTCCCGCCGCCATGGCCAGGCTTAGGGTCGCTCCTTCGGCAAGATAGGCGATCAGGGAGAAGAACGCCGCGCCTTCAAGTAGCGCGGCTCCGACGACAGTCTTCGTCATGAACACGCAGCACAGTTTTCCGGCGTCGCCGGTTTTGGCAAGAAACTCGTCGGATATCGGGGATCCGCCGCCGGTCTGTTGCGGAGGCTTCCATGTGCCTTCCGCGATTTTTCGCCGGGCAGCCGAAACGAGCCACCTCGGGGCTATCGCCCTGGCCAGGAGCGCCGTTGCGACAAAGACCAGGAGCGCGTAGCCAAACGTTGGCACCGGGGCTGCCGCTTGGGCCGGATCGTTCTCTCCCAGACGTATGAACATGGCCACCGCTAGGAACACGACGCAGCCGGTGACCAGCGCGACGGTGACGATCTGAAGGGTTCGTACCGGCCGCACGATCTCTTCCCGCCATTGCGTTTCCGGCATCGTTCGTTCTCCTTGCCCATTTCGAGCGGTTTGGCGTTGTGAGGGAAAGGGGGAACGATCGTGGTTCAAAGCGCCGGGCACAAGTGCCGGGGCTAAACGGCCTTCTCCCGCTGATGCTACCACCAATCGCCAATATTGGTCCCCGGGCCGGACCCACGGGATGCCACCCGTGGGCGTGGCAGATCCCACATCGCTAATCCCTAATCGCTACCCCCCACCCAGCGTCTCGGTCCAAACACACCCGCTCCACGAGAGCCCGACGCCGAAGCCGACCAGCAGGCTCCGCATACCGGGCCGCAGGCGTCCTTCACCGCGAAGGTCGTTGATCAGAATCGGCAGCGTCGACGAGACCGTGTTGCCGCGGTCTTGGAGATTCTCGGGCACCTTTTCGGCGTCCCAACCCATTCGCGTTCGCAGATGCTCCGTCACGTAGGCGGTGGCCTGATGCACCAGAAACAGATCGATCTGATCTTGTTCGAGCTTCGACTGGCGGAGCACTTGTTCGACCATCGACGGAACGACGTTCAGGGCGAACTTGACCAGTTCGGGACCGTCCATCGACATGCGGCTTGGCCAGCGTTTTCGCTTACGCGGACGAAGGGCGTCTTTCTTGGGCCGGGCTCCGCCGTCGCCCACCATCAGCGCGTCGCCGCCGCTGCCGTCGGTGCCGAAGACGAAGCCCTGCAACGAGGGCTCCCCGGCGGCCTCGATTAGCGTGGCGGTGGCCGCGTCGCTGAAGATCGTTCGAAGCGAGCGATCGGTCGGATCGATGTACTTGGAGTACGTTTCCGCGGTGATCAGCAGGATTCGCTTGGCGACGCGGCTGCGAATCAAACCGTCGGCCAGGGCCAGCCCGTAGACGAACCCCGAGCAGCCGAGGTTGAAATCCAAGGCACCGACCGACTGCGAAAGTCCCAAGCGGTCTTGCACCAGGCAGGCAGTCGTGGGGAGCGGATAGTCGGGCGTCTGCGTGCAGAAGAGGAGAAAATCGATCGAGCCGCGATCGATCCCGTGATCGGAAAACAACTTCTCCGCGGCCGCCACGCCCAAATCCGAGGGACACTCGTCCGGCGATGCGATGTGCCGTCGGCGAATTCCCGTCTTGGAGTAGATCAGGTCCATGTCCCACTCGGGGAACGCGACCGCCAATTGGTCGTTGTCTTCGACCGTATCGGGCAGGGCGATTGCGGTGGGGCCCACCGCTGCAAATCTCGACGCTGATTCCATGGCCGCCAATGCATCTGGCTCAAAAGGAAGGGGCGCTCGCCCCCGGGGAGGTCCGGCGGCACCACTGGCACCTCCGATGAGGGGGGCGCGTCAGGCACCGGCCCGAAACATTTGACCATACACCCCCACACCCGACGTTGCAACCTGACCCGCTTGCCTTCCACCCGTAGTGAGGGGGTGCGGTTCGTGTTTTCCGAGCATCGCACACAAGCCGCGCGGTCCCCTATTTCCCGGAAGGGCAACATGTTGCCGAACCGAATCGTCGCCGTGCCGTAGAACGACCACAGTGACCGTTGTTCCCGGAAGAACTCTCCCGACAAGCAGCTCCCCTCCGCCGCATCACCTCACCGGGCTTCTTCCCTCGGGCTCGTCGCCGCGTGGCTTTTCGCGTGCATAGCGTGTGGTGTTTTCACCACATTGGCGCCGGTATCGTGGATCTCTGCCAGGTTTCGGCGCACGGGCGTGAATGTGACCTATACTTCAAGCAGGAGACGCCCTCGGGCGTTTCGACTTGTCCCTTATCTTTTCTGTTTGCAGTCTGATCGTTTGGCCGTTTCGGCCGCTTTGCCCCGGTGAATCGCCGAGAGCCCGCCGCAATCGTGGCAAGAGGGTTCCGCCGCTGTCGCCGAACTCGAACTCGCGTTCGACCAGTCGCTCGCTACTCCATGACGTATTGGCACCTGTTGAATCGGAGCGAAAGAGGTCTATCATGCGCCCCCTGCATTGGTTCATGCGTAAGGCATCGGTGAGACAAAGCGAACCACAAACCGGAAAACGGTTCACCAGAGATAGCCTTCGTTTTGAGCCTTTGGAGCAACGGATGCTCCTATCGGTAGCTCCCGGCCCGGCCAAAGGGCTTGACGACGAGCTATTCCTTCCCACGGGCGGATACGTTGACGAATCGCAGTTCCTGCCCACCGGCGGATACGTCGACGAGTCGCAGTTCCTGCCCACCGGGTCTTGCGACGTGTTTAGCGGCGACGCGGCGACGCAGACGGCCCGCTTTGACTTCGCGTTTGAGGGAGCGCCCACGATTGAGCAGTTCGCGGACGGCGTGCTCGTCACACTCGACGGCGAGGAAACGTGGCTGGCCGTCGGCGATCCGGTCGTTCCGGTACATCAATCGTCGTTCGTACTGCCGGAAGGGATGGCCATCACGTCGGTCGAGATCACGTATCTCGACACGGGCGTGGTTATCGGCAGCGGAATGCAGCTTCTGGCGGCGCCGACGGCCGTTGCGCTGGACGGGAGCCTCCCGACCGGCGACGAGTGGACGGAAGTCGTTTCCACGTCGTTTCCCGACGCCGAGGCGGCCAGCTTCTCGAACTATTCGATGGCCGGCTATCAGATCGGTTCGCTACGTGTTTTTCCGGTCGAGTACGACGC